>JBKJSW010000230.1:0-5782 GCA_046595765.1 Ahniellaceae bacterium | reverse complement strand
GGTACCCAAGCTCCCGTGCCTGTGTGGTGCCGGAGACTTCGTCCTGTAGCCCGCTCATTGCTGCTCCGTGGCGATGGCGCGCAAGTTCTCCATGACGCTCCGGTTGTTGCGGGTCATGTCGAACATGCGGGTTTCGAGGTCGGCGATGCGCAGGCGCAGGAACCGAACGATGTCGGGATTCGAGCGCAGCGCCTTCGCGGATTCCGCGATGGTCTGCACGGACAGCCCCGTGCGGCAAGGGTGATCGAGATTTCCGTGGATGGTCGCGTAGTCGCCCGGAACGCTGACGCGATCGCCGCACTGTTTACCCAACGCGCGCTGCACATCGTTCGGCAGGCTCATGCGGAAGGCCTCGCGATAGCGCGACTGCATGCCCTCGCGCGCCAGGATGTCGAAGGTGGACAGGTTGTAGAGTCGGATCGCGGTGTCGCGCAGGTTGCGGTCGCGGATCAGGCCGATGCTGCCGGTCGAGACCAACTCGTCGTAGGTGGTGCCGCGCTGGTTCCGGTTGCGGTATTGGGTGGCGCGGTAGGCGCTCACCAACAGCGCCTCGTCCGACATCGCCGCCTTGCCGTCCAGGGCATCGATCGCCCGGTTCGCGTTGGCCAGCACCTCGCGGTAATACGCGATGAGGAATTGGTAAGTCCAGTCCTCTCCGCGCAGGTCGGCCTTGAGGCGCTCGGTGAAGATCGCAGCCTTCTGCCTGGTTTCGCGCTCGGCATTCCAGTTCGACACCTGGATGCCGATAAATACACCCGCCACCACGATCACCAGGTCGATCCAGATCGCAGTCCACTCCTGTTGGCGGACGTGCTGCATGACGCGGCGCAGGATCATGCTGCGACCCCCGCATCGAGCGTGCGCAACGCGGCAGCCTGCGACTGGATTTCCGCGCGTCGCCGGGCGTCGAGTCGCTGCAGGTTGCGCAATTGCATGGTTATGCGCTGGTTACGCTGCAGCGCGGACTCGTGGCGCAGCAGGAAATCCCAGTACAGCGTGGTGAACGGACAGGCGTCGTCACCCACTGACTCGGCCGGGTCAAAGCGGCAGTTCGCGCAGTAGTTGCTCATGCGCTGGATGTACTTGCCGGTGGCGACGTAGGGTTTGCTCGCCATCAGGCCGCCGTCGGCATACTGCGACATGCCGAGCGTGTTCGGCAGTTCGACCCATTCCACTGCGTCGACGTAGACCGCGAGATACCAAGCGTGCACCTGCTGCGGATGCACGCCGAACAGAAGTGCGTAGAGACCCGTGACCATCAGTCGCTGGATGTGGTGCGCGTAACCGAGCCGCAAGGTCTGGCCGAGCGCGTCGCGCAGGCAGGCCATGTCGGTGTTGCCGCTCCAGTAGAACGCGGGCAGGTCGTGCGTCGCATCGAGCGCATTGCCGACGAGGTAGTCTGGCATGCGTTGCCAGTAAATCGCGCGCACGTATTCGCGCCAGCCAAGGATCTGGCGGATGAAACCCTCGACCGATGCGAGCGGCGCCGCGCCGTTGCGCCAGGCTGCCTCAGCGGCGGCGATGACGCGGCGCGGATCGAGCAACTTGAGGTTCATTGCCGCGCTGATGCGGCTGTGGAACAGCCACGGTTCGTTCGTCCACATCGCGTCCTGCCAGTCACCGAACGCGGCCAGTCGATGCGTGATGAAATCATCGAGCGCGAGTGCGGCATCGTCGGCCGTCACTGGCCAGTCGAATGCCGAGAGATCGCCCGGATGATCGTCGAAACGCACGTCGACCATCGCGATCACGGCGCGCGTGATCGCATCCGGCGTGAACGCGCGCGGTGCGGCCTGTGCGGGCGGGCCTGCCTTGCCGAAGCTCTTGCGGTTCGCTTTGTCGAAGTTCCAGCTGCCGCCGGCCGGCTTGCCGTTGTCCATGAGCACGTCGTGACGCACGCGCATCTCGCGATAGAAGTATTCCATGCGCAGTTCGCGGCGCCCGGCGGCATGCGCTTCAAACTGGGCGTGCGTGCACAGGAAGTGGCGGTCGTCGCGGACCTCGAACTCGACATCCGCTGCACTCAGGCAGCCCTCGATATCGACACGCACCTGCCATTCGCCGGGCTCGACGACAATGACCCGCTGCGGGCGCAGATGCTTCAGGACAACCTTGAGCACGTCGGCGAACGTGTCGCCAGCCGTTTCAAACGGGAGTTGCGGGTCATCGTTCCAGATCGCCGCATCGGCGCTCAGTTCGCGATAGAACACGCGCCACCCGCGCTCGCGCAGTGCATCGCGGAAGTGGCGCATCGCGGACAGAAAAGTGACCGTTCGCGGCTTGCCTGACCAGACCTTGGTGCTCTCGCGCGCGACTTCGGCCATCCAGATCGCGTCCTGCTGCGGATCGAAACCACTGAACGCCGACGAATCGGCATCGAGCTGGTCACCCAGCACGAGGACAAGATGTCGCACCTGTTCTCGAACCGGTTTCGACGTCATGCTCGACGCTCCGGGTAGCGCATGCGGGCGCGGTCGGCGCTGCACCCGTGAATGAGGGTCGGAGTCATTTTTCGCACCCACTTTATCCGTGGCTGCCGTACGACGATCGCAAAGTCGCTGCCGATCGCGGTCCAGTTCTGCTCGCGGACGCGTTCGATCACACGGCGCCGCAGCATCGGTCGCTCCTGTGGTGACGGGGTCGCTGCGTTCCCTACGGCGACAGTCACCACGCGTCCGTGTGGCACAAATCCGTCGAGCCATATTGCTTTCATCGCTCGGCAAAGCACGCGGCGCCGACGCCAGTGAATGCGCAGAAGCAACATCGTCATCGTGGACCCCCCAGCCGCTCTTGCGAGACTAGCATTCCCATGGAGACCCGCCCTTTCCAGCTCGCGGCGTTTCCCGCATGGACACCCGTCTCTCTCGGTAAGGCGCCCTGGGTTCGCCGCGCACCACGCCGCCCCGCGTTTCGCCGGATCGCGCTCCAGGCCATTGCCCGAATCGGGCGTGACGTGAGCCCTCCGGGCTGGAGTACTGTTCGCTGGCCTGTTGGCCGTGAGAGCCGTGGCCGCCGCGCCGTCCGGCGCGCGCGTCGCACTTCGGGGGTAAGAACCATGACCATGAGGACGAGAGTCATTGCCGCATGTTCGCTGTTGCTGGTCGGCTTCGCTTTCAGCGCAAATGCAGAGACGTGGGATGCCGAGCAGCAGGCGGTCTGGAAGCTCGAGCAACAGCAATGGAAGATGTCGGCGGCCAAGGATTCAAGCTGGATCGACACGATGGTGCATCCGAACCTCAGGATGTGGGAGATGGGCGCTCCCATGCCTCGGGACGTGGCTTCACTCAGGCACTGGGACCGCTACCAGTCGGGGAACTCCACCACGCTCGAGCAGGAACTGTTTCCGATCTCGGCCACCATCACCGGCAATATTGCAGTGGTCCAGTACCGCTACATGGTCGCCCGCGAGAATTACAAGAAGGAACGGGAGACCGTGACGGGTCACTACACGGACGTGCTGATCAAGGAAGGAGACAACTGGAAGTTCATCGCCTGGGAAGGTGGCGATGACCCGAAGAAATAAGGTCGTCCCTCGCTAGGCCATGAAAAGGGGTCAGAGTCATTTTCCGCACCAGTGCAATCAGTGGCTGCGTCCTGCTCGCAGCGGAAAATGAATCTGACCCCTTTACGCTCGCGCAGCGGAAAATGAATCTGACCCCTTTACGCTCCCAGCCCCACCATGCGGATCACGTTGCGGCGCTTGAGTTCGGTAACGAAGCTCATCGCGTGCTCTCCGGCTTGCCGCAGGTGAAGTCGTCGTCGCCGAGCGCGCGGCATTGCGGCGGCCAACCAGTGGCGCGCCAGTAGGCCTCGAACCCTGCCGCCCGCAGGAACGCATGCGTGCGCGGGTCGGACAGCATCGGCGCGGCAATGGGGCATGCCAGGTGTCGGAAGTTATCGAAACCCTTGTCGCGATCGCGCGGGTTGGCGATCACGTCGAAGAACAGGTCGGCGTCACCGCGCGCGGCGGCGATCAATGCACCATCCACCAGGTAAGTGCTGCGCAGGAACTGCCGCGAAAGCGCTTCGTCGCCGTCGGGATCCCGCTGCGACCAGCGAAACAGCATCAACAGGGACGCGATCGCGTCGGGACTGGCCGCGAAGGCGCGGTCGATGGCCTTGCGCGCCTCTTCCAGGCGCCCGTGGCAGAGTGCGCGCCGGAATGGCGTAGTGATGGCGTACATGTACGTCGGGTCAATCGCGGCGATGCGCCCCGTCGCCTCGTCCACCAGCGCGGAGTCGTCGTCCAGCGAGCCGATAAGGCCCAACCGGAACCAGAACAGCGGGCTGGTCGGCTCCAGGGCCACCAGTGCGCGTCCCTCCTGCAGTCCATCCCTGCGGCGCCCCATGTCGGTGAGGAATTCGGCCAGGTCCTCGCGCACGTCCGGGTAAGTGTCGTCGCGCTGGATCGACTCGCGGTAGAGCCGCTCGGCATCGATGAAGCGACCCTCCGAGCGCGCCAGGTTGGCCTGCGCGTGGAGCGTGATTGCCGCGTTCGGGGCCAGTTCGGTGGCACGCGCCACCGCTTCGCGCATGCAGGCCATGCGGTCGCCAGCGGCGCGCTGCTGCATCGCCGTGGCGTGATAGGCCGCCACTTCGCAGGCCAGCGCGAGGTTGGCCCACGCTGCGGCGAACCGGGGATCGCGTGCCACCGCCGACCGGAACAGCTGCAGCGCCGTGAGAGTGTTGCGGCGTTCGCGGTAGAGCGCGCGCGCGCGCAGGAAGTCGTCGTAGGCGGCCGGATCGACGTCCTGCCGGCTCTGCACCCGGGCATCGCCGCCGAGGGTGCTGTCGAGTTGTTGAGCGAGGCTCTGCGCGATCTCGTCCTGCAGCGCGAACACGCTCTCCAGTTCGCGATCCCAGGTCTCGGACCAGACATGGAAGCCGTCTGCCACGCGAATCAACTGCGCGGTGATGCGCACACGCTCGCCATCGCGCCGCACCGAACCCTCGACGATGTGGCCGACTCCAAGCGCGCGTCCGATCTCGCGCACGTCGCCGCCGCGCTTCTTGTACTGGAACACCGAGGTGCGCGCGGCCACCTTGAGGCGGGTGTTGCGCGCCAGCACGTTGAGCAGTTCCTCGGTCATGCCGTCGGAGAAATATTCGTCGTCGGCCTTGCCGCCGAGGTTGGCGAATGGCAGGACGGCGATCGACCGGGTCGAATCGATTGGGGTGGCCGCAGTGGCGGAGGCGGGAGCGGAAACCGCTTGTTCCTTGTGATTCGAAGGCTGGCCCTTGAAATACCACACGAGCGCGAGCGCGGTCAGCGCGGCGGCGGCCATGAAGACGAGGGTACTGCCGCGACGGCCGGTCTCCGCCCTGACGCCCTCGGGCGTGACATCGAACACCCACGCCATCACCAGCGCGATCGGGAAGCCGAGCATCAGCACCAGAATGAAAACCCGCAGCACCCACGGAGGTGCCTCGAAGGCCGGCAGCGCGATGCTGGCGACCTGCACCACGATCCATGCAATCACGACGTAAGCCGCGCCTACCTTGAACACCTTGCGACGCTTGAGTTCGGCGAGGAGGGTCACGTTGGCGCTCGCCGGTCAGTCACAAACGTAGTCGCCGCCCGGCGCCTTGTGGCAGAGGTCGGGCGGGCCGAATTCATCCCAGAGCGCAGCCCATCCCATGCGGCGTGCGAACTCCGCGAACTCGGGCGCGTGCAGTGCCGCGGGAATCAACCCACCGAGCACTTCCGCACTCACCAGGCCGTCGTTGGTCGTCGGCCGGTCCTGCGCCAGGGCGAAACCACGTGCGATCTCGCCGGAGCGGA
>JBKJSW010000150.1:0-5074 GCA_046595765.1 Ahniellaceae bacterium | reverse complement strand
GGCAATGGGCGCGTTGTATCCAACCGCGTTCGAAGTCGCCGACGTGCTGCCAATGGTGGATGAGCGATCAACTTTCGGATTGATCGGGATGGCTGCGGTGCTGGCGCTGCTCAGCGGGGCCGCATTCTGGTTCCGCCGGCGCGAAATGCGGCGCGCGGGCGACCTCTCCGACGACGATGACCTCGAGGTCATGCCCGCGGACGTGCATTCGGTGTTACCGCAGCCGAAGCCGGCCGACAAGCAGCCATTGCAGGCGGTGTCGGCGAAGGCCGCTGCCGCCGACCAGGCCCTCGTCGCGGCGCAGGCCGATGCGACACCGTCGGCGCTTCCCCAGAATCCAGCGGCTCCCGCGCCACCCCCGGTGTCCACCCAGCGGGTCGCGACGGACATCGAGCGATCAATCTTCCGCGCGTACGACATCCGCGGCGTCATGGGCAAGACCCTGTCGCCTGAAATCGCGCGCGCGATCGGCGCGTCGATCGGCTCGGAAGCGCGCGAGCGCGGCCTGCGCGAGATCGTGGTGGGACGCGACGGCCGACTGTCCGGCCCGGTGCTCGTCGAGGGACTGATCGATGGACTGCGGGGCACGGGTTGCGACGTCATCGATATCGGGCTGGTTCCGACGCCGGTCCTGTATTTCGCCACGTACCATCTCAACGTCGGCTCCGGCGTGATGCTCACGGGCAGCCACAACCCGCCTGACCACAACGGATTCAAGATCGTGCTCGGCGGCGAGACGCTGTCCGGCGAAGCGATCCAGGCGCTGTACGCGCGCATCGCCGAGTCGCGCATCGTCACCGGTTCCGGCGGCCTGCAGGAACTCGACGTGCGGCGCGACTACATCGACCGCATCGCCGCCGATATCCAGCTGGAGCGCAAGCTGCGCGTCGTCGTCGATGCCGGCAATGGCGCCGCGGGCGAAGTGGGGCCGGCGGTGCTCGAGGCCATCGGTTGTGACGTGGTGTCGCTCAATTGCGAGATCGACGGCAATTTCCCGAGCCATCATCCGGACCCGAGCGATCCGGCAAACCTGCAGGACCTTCTGGTCAGCGTCAAGCAGTTCAACGCCGACATCGGCATCGCGTACGACGGCGACGGCGACCGCCTGGGAGTCGTTACGCAGCAGGGCGAGATCATCAACCCCGACCGCTTGCTGATGCTGTTCGCGCGCGACGTGCTCGGTCGCGTGCCCGGCGCAACCATCATCTACGACGTCAAGTGCACCGGCAAACTGCACGAGGTCATCCTCGGCCACGGCGGCAGTCCGATCATGTGGAAGACCGGCCACTCGCTGATCAAGGCGAAAATGCGCGAGGAGGACGCGGAGCTGGCTGGCGAAATGAGCGGTCACTTCTTCTTCCGCGAGCGCTGGTTCGGATTCGACGACGGCATTTATGCCGGCGCGCGGCTGTCGGAAATCCTTGCGGGCACCGACCGCCAGCCGACCGAGGTGTTCCGGGAGTTGCCGAACGCCATCAGTACGCCTGAGCTCAAGCTGCCGATGGCGGAAGGTCGCACGCACGCGTTCGTCGACCAGTTCGCGCGACGCGCCACTTTCCCGGGGGCGCGCATGACCACCCTCGATGGAATTCGTGCCGATTGGCCCGATGGCTGGGGTCTGGTACGCAGTTCCAACACCACCGCGGTGCTGGTGATGCGCTTCGAGGCCGACAACGCGGACGCGCTCACACGGATCAAGGAAGTGTTCCGCAAGCAGTTGCTCGATATCGATCCGTCACTCAAGTTGCCGTTCTAGCGCGAAATGGCGATTGCGGCGGCCCGCGTCGCATCCGAGTGTCAGGTCGGCAGAGCCGACCTGACCTGCAAAAGCCAAGATGCGGGGCGATAGCGGAGCGCCGCGGCTGTGGTAGGTCAGGTCGCGCAGCGACCTGACTATTCCTCGCGCTCGCGCAGGCGCGCTATTGCGTTGCCTGTTCCGTGCGGCGCGCCGCGACGGCGTCGCTGAGCTCGCGGAAACGCTTGATCTTCGAGTCCCGCTCGACCTCGAGTTCCTTGCGCCGGTCGCGCCGGCTCTGCAGGTACGCACGCTGCTGGTCCATCTGGTCGCGGACCGAGGCGATGTTCTTCGACACGCGCTGCGGCACGGCCTTGTTGGCGCGTTCGGCGTCCGCGGCCGCACCCAGCAGGCCGCCCAGGGTGCGATGCTGGCTCTGCAAAACCGAACCCGCTGCATCGATCTCGCTGTCGACCACCTTGAGCTGCGCCGCGTAGAAGTTGTGCAGTTCCTTTTCGGTGGCGAAGGTGGCCGTCAGGGCACGATCAGCCTGCAGCGCCGCCGCCTTGACAGCGGCTTTTTCGGCTGCGGCCACGGCCGCGGACTTCTCCGCGGCAATTTCCTCGGGCGTTTTCTGTCGCGCGATGCGCTTGATGGCAACGCCATCGGCATTCAACTGCGCGCCACCGCCCGCGCAGCGTTTCGCGTCGTAAGCCTGCGAATAGTAGATCGCACCTTCCGCGCTCTTGCATTTGTAGATCCGGCCCGCGGCGCCGACAGGCGTGGTCGCCGACACACCGGCCAGGAGCAGGAGGACTGCCCAATGCGTTCGCGACATCTCACGGTTCTCCGGCAAACGATCAGGGGGTGGGCGGAGCGGACGGCGCGCCGTAGCGTTCACGATACGCCCGCAGTTGGGGCCCGTGCTGTTCAAGAGCACGATTGGTGCCAACAAGTTCGATGAGGTCCGCGAAACGGGCGATGGCGACCACCGGCACGCCGAGGTCGCGGGCGAGTTCCTGCACGGCCGACAGAGCATTCTGTCCCCGTTCTTCACGATCCAGCGCTACCACGACACCCGCCGTGCGCGCGCCACTGGCGTCGATCAGGGCCAGCGATTCACGGATGGCGGTGCCCGCAGTGATGACGTCGTCCACGATCAGCACGCGGCCCGCGAGCGTTGCTCCCACGAGGCTTCCCCCTTCGCCGTGGTGCTTGGCCTCCTTGCGGTTGTAGGCCAGGGGCAGGCTCTGTTCGACGCGTTCCGACCAGGCGATCGCCAGCGCCGTAGCCAGTGGAATGCCCTTGTAGGCGGGACCGAACAGCATGTCGAACGCGAGGCCGGAATGCGCGAGAGCCGCCGCATAGCAGCGACCCAGCGTCCTGAGGTCGCTGCCGCCGTTGAGGCGGCCGGCATCGAAAAAGTATGGGCTGACGCGTCCCGACTTCAAGGTGAACTCGCCGAGACGCAACGCGTCGCGGCCGATCGCCAGTTCGAGGAATTCCCGCTGGAAGGCAAGCATCGCCGTGCATGATAACGATCCCACCGGATGCACGCCGCAACATCGACGTGTTGGCCCCGCCCATGGCCGATGTTTCAACTATGCTGGCTCCATGGCAAAACATGTCGGCATGTCGCTCGCAGCGCTGGTTCTGGCGCTGGCATCGACCGGGTTGCGGGCACAGGCCGGCGATGCGGTTCCAGCGGGGGCGCATGCACGGGTTGGTCCGTCGAACGCAGTGCAGGGAAACGCCGGGCGCCTGCTGAAGGTCGCGCCCGACCTCGCTCCCGAGGTGCTTGCGCTTGCCTTGCGCGCGAGTGCCTGTGCAGTGCGTTCCGGGCTGACGGCGGATGCTTCCAGACTCGCGGTGATCGACTATTCACGCCCTTCCACGGAACGCCGGTTGTGGGTCTTCGATCTGCAATCCGCAACACTGCTGTTTGCCGAACATGTCGCACACGGCCAGGGCAGCGGCGAGAACCTGACCACGCACTTTTCCAATCAGGAAGGCAGCCACCAATCGAGTCTCGGGCTGTTCCTGACGGGTGACGCGTATATGGGCCACAACGGCTATTCGCTGAATCTCGACGGACTTGAAGCCGGCATCAACGACCAGGCCCGCGAGCGCCGCATCGTCATGCATGGTGCTGCGTATGTCGATCCGGTGCGCGCGATGGACCAGGGGCGTCTCGGTCGAAGCCACGGCTGCCCGGCACTGCGTCCGGCGATTGCGGGAAAGGTGATCGACGCCCTCAAGGACGGTCACTTCCTGTTCGCGTACTACCCTGATTCCAGCTGGATCGACCGTTCGCCATTCCTGCATTGCGGCGACGCCTAGGCGCACTGGCAGTCGCGTGGTTTCGCAGTCCGCGCCAATCGGTCCGCGGTTCGCTGCAAAGTGGTGCGGGCGGCCGTTGTGCATTGCGCGGTCGCACCTCGCCTTGGGTGGCGTCGCGTTATCAAGTCCGCAAGGCGGGCCGCGCGCTGGTACGGTGGCGTTCGCGGCGTCGCCGGTGGTGTCTGCGTACAAAGCCCGGTGCGGCATGCGTTGCCCAGCCGGCCGCCGAATTCCCCGGCCATCCTCCGTTACCCTGCGCAAATGTTTCCGCGGAGGATCGCGTCGCGCATGCGGATCGTCAGTTTCAACGCCAACGGCTTGCGTGCGGCGACCAGCAAGGGTTTTTTCGATTGGTTCCGCCGGCAGCAGGTGGACGTGCTCTGCGTGCAGGAGACCAAGGCACAGGAACACCAGCTGCGGATCCCCGCATTCCTGCCGCGCGGCTACACCGCGCACTTCCGCGACGCGGTGACGCGCAAGGGCTACAGCGGCATCGCGGTGTATTCGAAGCGGGAGCCCGATGAGATCCTCACCAGGCTCGGCTGGGATGCGTTCGACGACGAGGGCCGTTACCTCGAGGCGCGCTTCGGCAACCTGAGCGTCGTGTCGATGTACCTGCCCTCGGGATCGTCGGGCGACCTGCGCCAGGGTTTCAAGTTCGAAGTGATGGACTGGCTCGCGCCGATCCTGGCGCAATGGCTTGCGAGCGGGCGCGACTACGTGGTCTGCGGCGACTGGAACATCGTGCGCAGCCGCCTTGATATCCGCAACTGGACGTCCAACCAGAAGAATTCCGGCTGCCTGCCGCGCGAACGCGACTGGATGAATGCCCTGATCGACGACGCCGGCGGCGATTCGCGGCGGTGGGTCGACAGCTATCGCGCGCTCAGGCCGGTGGGTACCGACTACACGTGGTGGAGCCAGCGCGGCGCGGCACGCGCCAATGACGTCGGCTGGCGCATCGACTACCAGCTGGTCACGCCCGGGCTGTCCGCGCGA
>JBKJSW010000067.1:0-8329 GCA_046595765.1 Ahniellaceae bacterium | reverse complement strand
TCCCACACCATGGTCGCGTCGAAGGGTGCGAGCACGGCGGGATCGATCGGATCGGAAATGCAGGCGTAGCTGCTGCGGTTCTTCGCGACTTTCTGGTCGAGCCACCGTTGCGTCTCGTAACCGCCCGCGAGCACCACGTGCTTCGCGCGCACCACGCAATCCTTGTCGGTGGTGAGTTTGACGCCGCGCGCCCCGGGCTCCATGCGGGCGACGCAGGTCCGGTCGAACACGTGCCCGCCGCCCCGCGCCAATCTCGCGAACAGCTTTGACGCAAGCCGATACGGATCGACGCGCCCGGCCTGGCTGCTGAGGATGGCTGCGGGGGCGTCGATGCCGAAGCGCGCCTTGAGCGCGCCGTCGTCCAGCCACTCGACGTCGAACGCGTGCGCCGCGCGCAATGCGAACTCCTCGCGCAGGTCCTTGACGTGGCCCTGCTTGCTGGCGAAGTAAAGGCTGTGCATCGGCGCGAAATCGACGTCGCGCACCTCTTTCGACACTTTCGCGATCATCTGGATCGCGCTGGCGCACGCCTGGTAGGCGAGCACGGCGTCAGCTTCGCCATAGCGTCGGGCGAGATCGACCATGTGCTCGTCGATCTCGTACTGCAGCAGTGCCGTGCTGGCCGAGGTGCTGCCCCAGCCGACGTCGCGCTGTTCGAGCACGCAGACCTTGTGACCGTGACGCGCCAGCTCATGCGCGATGAGGGCGCCCGTGATGCCGCCGCCGACGATGGCCACGTCGCAATCGTGGTCGCCCGCGAGCGGCGGAAACGCGTGCAGCAGACCGTTCTTGACCGACCAGAACGGGTAGCCGCTCTTCAGATCCACGCGTGTGCCTTCATCAAACGAGGCGCAATGCGAGGGCCGCCACGAGCAGCAGGGTTTCCATCACGGCGACGCCTTTGACCGTGGCACCGACCGGCGCGAAGCGCAGGATGGTGATCCAGCGATACGCAACGATCGGGACGTACAGGCCGAGCGAGATCGACAGCGCGAGCGACGCCGGCGCGGCATGCGCGGCCAACGTCGCGAACATCACCGCCATTCCCCACTGCAGCCCGCCGTACACGGTGAGGTATTCGGAATTGCCCGCGTTGCTGCGCGTGAGGTAACCGACGGATTGCGCGGTGCGCTCACGCGCGAAGGTGCACCAGAGCGCGAACACGGCATACAGCGCCGCATTGATCCAGAGATACACGGTGATCGGCGTCATGGGAATTCCAGCGGGCAGATGTGGACGGAGCGTCCGCATGCGTCGTCGCATGCACAGGAAAGTTTGACGCCCGCTTGTTGGCGAAAACGTGACGAGGAGAGACTTCGCGCCCCGGGGTCGGCACGCTCCCCGCCTGGATCCGCGAACTCCCTGCAAGTCTTATGGACCTGCGACGCGTTCACTCCCGACGGCATCCAATACCCGGCTGGGCGCAATCACACACGCTATTCGACGGCAGCACTCGTCGTACGATGGACCGTGTCGGCACCCCGGGTGCCACGGGGCGTGCGACACATGAGCGTGCTGTTGTGCCTGACGACGTGTCCGGATCGCGAGAGCGCACTGCGATTGGCGGCGGCGCTCGTCGAGGAACGCCTTGCGGCATGCGTCAGCATCCTGCCGGGCGTGCGCTCCGTTTACCGTTGGCTCGATGTGGTCGAGCAGACCGAAGAACTGCAGCTCTTCATCAAGACCACGCAAGCGCGCCTGGGCTCCTTGCAGTCGCGTTTGCCGGAGCTGCATCCCTACGATGTCCCGGAACTCATCGTGCTCGACGCGACCGGGGGACTGCCTGCCTACCTCGACTGGGTACAGGCGTGCGTGACCCCGGATCCGACGGGGGAGAGTTGACCATGTCGATCATGATAAGCCGCGCGACGCGCGAAGATCTCGAGCGGCTGGTGCCGCTGTTCGACGCCTATCGCCAGTTCTACGGGCAGACGCCGGACCTCGGGAAGGCGCGCGGTTTTCTAGCGAAGCGACTGGAGCACAACGAAGCCGTGGTGTTCATCGCCATGGACGAAGACGCGGCGGTGGGATTCACGCAGTTGTATCCCTCCTTTTCTTCGGTGCGCGCCGCGCGCACGTATCTGTTGAACGACCTGTTCGTGACGCCAGCGGCCCGGCGCCAGGGCGTCGCGGATGGTTTGCTGACGGCCGCGGCCGCGTTCGCCCGCGCCGACGGGGCGCTGCGCCTGACGCTTTCGACCGCCGTCGACAACAGGGCGGCGCAGGCTCTGTATGAGCGCCACGGCTGGCAACTCGAATCCGGCTTCCTCGAGTATTCGCTGCCCTTGACCTGAGCCGCCGACTCGCACGAGTTCAGGCGTGCATGGCCTTCGCGCATAATGCGGGAACCCGGCGCCATGGCGCGGGTCGATTTCCCACCTCCCCCTGGAATCCCGTCCATGCGGTTGCTTGCCTGCGTGCTGTTGTGGTGCGTCGCGTGGTTCGCTGGACCCGCGCGCGCAATCGACGAGGCCGACCTGCTGCCGGTCGACGAGGCGTTCGCGCTCAGGGGAGCCGCGCCCGCGGGCGACTCCCTGGAACTCACGTGGCGGGTCGCGCCCGGGTACTACCTCTACCGGCACCGGATCGCCGTCAAGGCGCTCGGGCCGGAGGTCGAGCTGGGCGCGCTGGAACTACCGCAAGGCGCGCGCAAGAAGGACGAGTTCTTCGGCGATGTCGAAACGTATCGCGGCAGCGTGGTGGCACGGCAGGCGCTGGTGCGCGCTCCCGCCACCGGCCCCGTGCAGGTCGAAGTGCGTTACCAGGGTTGCGCCGACGTCGGCATCTGCTATCCGCCGGAGAAGCGCGTGCTGACCATCGTGCTTCCGGGCGACGCCGCGGCGGACGCCGGCACGGTCTCCGCACCGCCCTCGCTGCTGGGTAGCGCGACGCCGTCGGCGTTCGGCTTCGACAGCGCGTCCGCGCAGATCGAAGCGGGACCCCTTCCGGAAGAACAGGCGTTTCGCGTCGACGCGCTGGTGGAGCCCGGTTCATCGGCCGCCAACCTGCGCGCCGCAGTGCGATTCACCATGCCGCCCGGTTACTACCTCTATCGCGACAAGACTCGATTCGCGCTCGCGTCCGACCGCGCTGGCGTGATCCTGGGCACGCCCGTGTTCCCGGCTGGCCGCAGCTATAGCGACCCGCACTTCGGCAACGTCGCGGTGTATTTCGACCAGGTCGAGGTGACAATTCCCGTCGGTGGCACGTTGGCGGGCGTCGACACGCTTCCCCTCAACGTGTCATTCCAGGGATGCCAGGACGGTGGCATCTGCTACCCGCCGATGCAGCGCACGCTGGTGTTGCCGATCGCCGCCGCCTTGTCGACCAGCAACGGTTCGCTAGGCCAACGCGCGGTTGCGGTCGAAGTTGCACCGGGCGCCCGCGATGAGCCTGCTGCGCCAGACGCAACCCGGGGCGCTCCATCCGATGCAGCGCCCGGCGCGGCGCTCGCCGAAGATTCGCGCCTCGCGCAGGTACTGCGCAACGCTGGCCGCGGTTGGGCGTTGCTGACCTTCTTCGGCTTCGGCCTGCTGCTCGCCTTCACGCCGTGCGTGTTGCCGATGATCCCGATCCTGTCCGGGATCATCGTCGGTGCGGGCCCGAACCTGTCTACCGCGCGCGCGGTGTGGTTGTCCTTCGTCTATGTGCTGGCCTCGGCATTGGTGTTCATGCTCGCCGGCGTCGCGGCGGGCCTGGCCGGTGCCAACCTGCAGGCCGGCTTCCAGCAACCCTGGGTGCTGGTGCTGTTCGCGGCGATCTTCGTGGCGCTCGCGTTGTCGATGTTCGGCCTGTACGAACTGCAGTTGCCGACGTCGGTACAGACGCGACTCGCCCATCTCAGCAACCGCCAGCGCCCAGGATCGATCGGCGGTGTCGCGATCATGGGCGCGCTGTCAGCGTTGATCGTCGGTCCCTGCGTGGCACCGCCGCTCGCCGGCGGCGTGCTGTACATCAGCCAGACGCGCGACGCGGTGTTCGGCGGCCTCGCATTGTTCTCGCTCGCGCTTGGCATGGGCGCCCCGCTGCTTTTCTTCGGCGCCACGGCAGGACGACTCATGCCGAGCGCGGGGCCGTGGATGCACGCGGTCAAGGCCAAGTTCGGCGTGGTCTTCCTGTTGCTCGCCATCTGGATGCTTGAGCGCATCCTGCCCCCACCGGTCACGTTGCTGCTGCTTGGCGCGGTGCTGATCGGCGCGGCGGTCGCGCTGCGCGCACTGGATCCGCTCCCTGCCACCAGCAGCGGGTGGGTGCGCATGTGGAAGGCATTCGGCGTGTTGTTGTTGCTGATTGGCGCGGCACAGGTGATCGGCGCACTCGGCGGCGCGCGCGACTGGATGCGGCCTCTGGGTTCGTTCGGCGCTAGCGTCGCAACCGCGGAATCCCACGTGGAATTCCGCCGAATCAAGAGTGTCGAGGACTTGGAACGCGAACTCGCCACGGCGAGCGCGGCGGGCCAGCCGCTGTTACTCGATTTCTATGCGGACTGGTGCGTCTCGTGCAAGGAAATGGACAAGTACACATTCAGCGACGCCGGTGTCGTCGCCGCCGCCGGTGCCTTCGTGCGCATCAAGGCGGACGTCACGGCCAACGATGCGACGGACAAGGCTTTGCTGCAGCAACTCGGCCTGATAGGACCTCCAGTGACGCTGCTGTTCGCGCCGGACGGAGTCGAGCGTCGCGAACTGCGCCTCATCGGTTTCGAAAAACCCGCGCCCTTCCGCGCGCGACTCGAGCGGGCGCAGCGCGCCGGAGCATGAGCCCGATGGCCAAGATCGTGCTGCTGGCCCTCGTGGCAGGGGCGACCGGTCTGGGCGTCGGGTTCCTCGCGAGTGGCGGGGCGCGCAAGTTTGCACTGCATGCGCTCGCGACTGATTCGGGTCAACAAGCCGCCGCGCGCGCAGCATCGGGCACGGCGCGCCCATCGCGGAGCCCAGCGCTGCTGGGCATGCCGCGGCCGGCGCTGACCTTGCCGGACGTGGCCGATCGCCCGCGTGAACTCGACGAGTTTGGCGGGCGACCCCTGCTCATCAACTTCCTCGCGTCATGGTGCGCGCCCTGCCGGCGCGAATTGCCGGAGCTCGATCGCTTCGCGGAAGCCCAGGGCGGGACGGGCGTGCAGGTGGTAGGCATCGCCGTGGAGAACCGTGCGGACGCGCGCGGCCTGCTCGAAGAGGTGCCAGTGTCGTTTCCGGTCCTCGTCGCCGGCGACGGGGGCAGCGACCTCATGCCGGGCTTCGGCAACGCCTCCGGCACGCTGCCCTACTCGATCCTGGTCGATGCGGATGGCCGGCTCCTCGCACGCAAGTTGGGCGCATTCGAACCGGGAACCACCGACGCCTGGATCGCGGACGCCCTCGCCCATCCGCGCTGACGCGCGTCGCTGCACGCTGCGCAGGTAGCCGGGCTCGCTCGCTGTCTGGCGCGAGGCGAGCCGCGAGGGTTTTTGCAGACGCAGTCGACAGAAACTTGGAGCCGTTTGCGCAGGTAACTTCGGCGAACTGGACAGCAAAGCGCTGAGCATTCACACTAGCCCGCCGCTTCGCCGGCACCTGTCCTTGATCCTGCTGTTGAACGGCCCCAACCTCGATCTGCTCGGCACGCGCGAGCCCGAACGCTATGGCAGAGTGACCCTCGACGAGATCGTCGCGGACGTGTCGCGACGCGCAGGTGAGTCGGGATCCAGCGTCGAACATCTGCAATCCAACAGCGAACTCGCCCTTATCGAGCGCTTGCACGCCGCCAGGACCGACGCCACCCGCGCCATCATCATCAACCCGGCCGGCCTGACTCACTCAAGCGTTGCCCTGCGTGACGCCCTGATCGCGACCGCCAAGCCGTTCTACGAGGTGCATCTGTCCAACGTGTTCGCACGCGAAGCCTTCCGGCATAGATCGCTGCTGTCCGACGCGGCCGCCGGCGTGATCGTCGGCATGGGCGCACTGGGTTATGGCCTGGCGCTTGTCGCCGCCCTGAAGCACGACACCCCGGCCGCCGCATCGAGCCCGACAGGCACGACGGCCGCCCCACCACTGGAGTCCTGATCGTGGATTTGCGCAAGATCAAGAAGCTGATCGAGCTGCTCGAGGAATCCAACCTTTCCGAGCTTGAGATCAAGGAAGGCGAAGAAACCGTGCGACTGGCGCGCATGCCGCGCTATCAACCGCAAGGCAGCGGGGCAGCTGCGCCGGTGACCCACGTGCACTTCGAGCAGGGCGCGCACGCGCCGCCTGGCGCCGCCCAGCATTCCGGCGCGGCACGGAGCACGCCGGCGGCAGCCGACGCCAGGACCGCCGTGCCCGAAGGCCACATCCTGAAGGCGCCGATGGTGGGAACCTTCTACGCGTCGCAGAGTCCCGCGGCGCCGCCGCTCGCCAAGGTCGGCCAGGCGGTCAAGATCGGCGACGTGCTCGGCGTGGTCGAAGCGATGAAAATGTTCAACCAGATCGAGGCCGATGCCGCCGGTACGATCACCGCGATCCTCGTCGAGAATGGCCAGCCGATCGAGTTCGACCAGCCCCTCTTCGTGATCGGCTGATCGCGCGATGCTCGAGAAGATCGTCATCGCCAACCGTGGCGAAATCGCGCTGCGCATCCAGCGCGCCTGCCAGGCGCTCAACATCCGCACCGTGGCGGTGCATTCGACGGTCGACCGCAACCTGAAGCACGTGGCGATGGCCGACGAGACGGTGTGCATCGGTCCCGCTGCCGCCGCCGACAGTTACCTCAATGTGCCGGCGATCATCGCTGCCGCCGAGGTCACGGACGCCGAAGGCATCCATCCGGGCTACGGATTCCTGTCGGAGAACGCGGACTTCGCCGAGCGCGTCGAGAAATCGGGTTTCGTTTTCATCGGACCGCCGGCCGCGGTCATCCGCATGATGGGCGACAAGGTCGAGGCGATCCGCGCGATGAAGACGGCGGGCGTGCCGTGCGTGCCCGGTTCTGACGGCGTGCTCTCGGACGATGCCGTCGACAGCGCGCGCATCGCCAAAGCCATCGGCTATCCGGTGATCGTCAAGGCCTCGGGCGGCGGCGGCGGACGCGGCATGCGCGTCGTGCACACCGAGGCGCACCTGGCCAACGCGATCGCCACGACGCGCGCAGAGGCGCGCGCGGCGTTCGGCAATGATCAGCTCTACATGGAGAAATTCCTCGGCGATCCGCGCCACATCGAGATCCAGGTGCTGGCGGACAATTTCGGCAACGCAATCCATCTCGGTGAACGCGATTGCTCGATGCAGCGTCGCCACCAGAAGGTCGTGGAGGAAGCGCCCGCGCCCGGCATCACCGCCGAGCAGCGCGCGCGCATCGGGGCGGTCTGCGTCGAAGCCTGCAAGCGCATCGGCTATCGCGGCGCAGGCACGTTCGAGTTCCTGTTCCAGGACGGCGAGTTTTTCTTCATCGAGATGAACACTCGCATCCAGGTCGAGCATCCGGTGACCGAGATGATCACCGGCGTCGACCTCGTGCGCGAGCAGCTGCTGATCGCGTCCGGCGAGAAGCTTTCGTACACGCAGGAGATGATCGAAATCCGCGGGCACGCCATCGAGTGCCGCATCAACGCGGAAGATCCCGACACGTTCCTGCCGAGCCCGGGGCTGGTCAAACGCTTCCACGCCGCAGGCGGACCCGGCATCCGCGTCGACACGCACCTGTACGACGAATATCGCGTGCCACCGAACTACGATTCGATGATCGGCAAGCTGATCGCGCACGGCAGCGACCGTGCGCAGGCGATCGCGCGCATGCGCATCGCGCTCAACGAGACCATCGTCGAAGGCGTCAAGACCAACATCCCGCTGCAGCAAAGGATCATGGGCGACGCCGGTTTCCAGCAGGGCGGGCAGAACATCCACTACCTCGAGAAGCGCATCACCGAGCGCCGCGACAAACCCCATGGCGGCTAAGCCATCCCATCGTGTCCGGCGCTGAGCTCGATCCGCGCGCGCTGCGGCGCGAGGCCCGGGCGCTGCTCGATTCGACGGTGGTGGGGGTCGAGCTCACGCTCATCAGCATCGTGCAGAAAACCAGGACGCATGGCGCATGAGCTTCGTCGAGTGGGTGCTCCGATGCGGCGCGCGCGAACACCTCAGGCTGGAGGACGCATTGATGGCGGCCGGCGCGCTGTCGGTCACGTTGCTGGACGCCGACGCAGGCACGCCTGCCGAACTTGAGGTGCTCGAGCCTGGCGTCGGCGAGATGCCGATCTGGGCTTCGGTCGAAGTACACGCGCTGTTCGACGAGGCTGTCGATCGTTCGGCAGTTGCAAGTGCGTGCGCGGAAACGCTCGGCTTCGACCTGTCGCCGCAGGGCCTGTGGCGCGACG
>JBKJSW010000062.1:0-4371 GCA_046595765.1 Ahniellaceae bacterium | reverse complement strand
CGGTGCGCCGCGAAGTGCACGAGGAGTCGGGCGTGCGGGTTGATGACATCGTCTACCCGCACGCCCGACTCCTCGTGCACTTCGCGGCGCACCGTGTCCTCGAGCGTCTCGCCAGGTTCCACGAATCCGGCGAGCGTCGAAAACCGGCACGCACCCCACGCAGCCTGTCGACCCAGCAGTGCGCGTCCCTCGTGTTCGACAAGCACGATGACCGCGGCATCCGTGCGCGGGAAATTCACTTCGCCGCAGGCGCCGTTGCGGCACGCGGCGCGATGTCCGGCCGCGACCAGTGCGGTCGCGTGACCACAGCGGCCGCAAAAGCGCGAGCGCGCCTGCCAGTGCAGCAGAGCGCGGGCGTACGCGGCGAGGCCCGCGTCGTGCGCCGGCAGATTTGCGGCGATCGAGCGCAGGTCGCTCCAGACGCCGGAAGTGCTCGCGTCCGGCGCGACGTCGTCAACCGCGAGTGCGAATACCGGCCTACCTTCCTCGACGCCGAGCAGGCTGGCGCGCGCGTTGGCCGCGGCATCGTCGATGTCCTGCCAGCCGCACCAGGCAAGCGACGTGCCATCGGGCGCCAGCGCGATTCGCCCGTCGCCTGCGACACGGATGATTTTCGCGCGGCGATCCTGACGCAAAGAGGTGATCCAGTCCGCGTCTTCGCGGCGTTCGCCGTCGCGGTCGAAGGTCGCCGACGCGAAGGCAAAAGTCGCAAGCGCAAGTTCGCTCCTCGTCGCGCCGGGTTTCACGCCGGCGCTCACACCGTGAACGACGAACCGCAGCCGCAGGTGGTCTTGGCGTTGGGGTTGCGCACCACGAACTGCGCGCCCGCCAGCGATTCGGAATAATCGATCTCCGAGCCCGCGAGGTATTGCAGGCTCACCGGATCGACGAGGAGTGTCATGTCGCCCTGCGCGATGGCGAGATCATCCTCGGCCTGCTCCTCGTCGAAGCTGAAACCGTATTGGAAGCCGGAGCAGCCACCGCCGGAGATGTACACGCGCAACTTGAGCCCGGCGTTGCCTTCCCCCTCGATCAGGGTTGCCACCTTGCGCCGCGCAGCCGCGCTGACCGCGATCGGCGGCGGACGGGACTGGGGCAGGGCGACGAAAAAGGGGTCAGAGTCATTTTTCGTTGCGCTGACTGCATTCACCACGACTTTCTCCAATCGAAAAATGACTCTGACCCCTTTTTCATCTCAGGCTTGGGCCGGTAATGCGTGCGGCATGTGTTCGAGTCCCGGCAAGGCGCGCTGTTCGTCGAGCCGTACCAGCCGCCCATTGACCTGCGCGCCCGCCGCGACCTGCAGCATCCGGTAGTGAACGTCGCCTTCGACCCGGGCGTTGGCCGCCAGTTCGACGCGTTCGGTGGCGCAGAGGTCGCCGGTGACCTGTCCATTGATGATGGCGCAGGCCACTTCCACCCGACCTTCAATGCGGCCGTTCTCGGTCAGAGTCAAGGTGCCGTCGCGACCATTCGCGACGACGCTGCCGCTGATGTGGCCGTCCACATGCAGGCCGCCGGCGAATTCCACGTCGCCGTGGATGCTCATGCGTGCGCCGATCAGCGATTCCACCGCTGCAGACCGCACCGGCGCCTTGCCGTTCTTGCTATTGCCAAACATTGGGATCCCCCCCTGCTTCCAAGGCCGCCTGCCACGCAAACGATGCCTCGACGGTCTTGCCGTCGTTGGCGCGGGCGCGCACGACGACACGATCCGGTTCGAAGCCCGCGGGCAGGATCAGGCTGCTTTCGAGTTGCTGAAAGTACTTGAAGTCGTACACCAGTGGTGTGGCGCCCGTCTCTTGTTGCAGGCGATCCCACTCCAGCTGCAGCAGTTTGCCGCCGCCCGCGCCCGAAACGCGCACGGTGACCGCGCCGCGATTGGTCTCCCCCGCCTGCGCGTTGCGGGTCAGCAGCACGCGGAAACCATAGGCGTTGGAGCGTCCGATCGGGCGCAGCGCAAGCTCCTGTACCTTCAAGCCGCGACCGGTGTCGCCTCCCACCAGACGCTGGTAGAAAGCCACGTCAGCGCGCAGTTTGGCGAGGTCACCCTCGCGCTGGCGCAAGGTCTTCTGCAGCGACTCGTTGGCGAGCCGCGACACCTGGTCGGACTGCTCCAGCACCGCGATGCGTCGCTGCGCGGCTTCCATGGAGCTGCCGAGTTCGTTGGCGACCCGTGTGGTACCAGCGTCATGTTCGCGCATCGCGGCGAGATCCGGCGCGGCATGCCGGCCACCGAGCCACCATGCCAGCCCCAGCGTAGCCAGCCACGCCCCCGCGAGGCCGGCCGCCAGCCATCGCCGCTGGCGCACGTTGTCGCTGCGCACCACCAGCTTGGGCGTCGCGCTCACAGGAAGCGGAACTCGAACGCGACCGCGCGCTTGCCGGGATCTTCCACTTCGACGCTGAACAGCGCCGTCCCGGCCGGGGGGATACCGCGTTGCAGGGTGCGACGATCGGACACGTATTCGTGGGGCTGGAAGCGGCGCATGCCGATGCGATTCTCGTTGACGTCGGCGAGGGTGATCTCGATGACCGGGAACGGCTGGCTGAAGTGCGCTTCGTTGACGAGGGTCGCGCCGATGATGAGCGCGTTGTTGACGCTCGGATGTGGCCTGACGTCGCGCGCCGCGAGTGCGATCGAGTCGGGAACCGGATTGCTCGGCAATGGACACTGCAGGGTTTCGCAGGCGCGCAGGAGCCACGGTCGCAATGCCGCCACTTCCATGATCTGGGTGCGTGCCGCCCAGGCGACCTGTCCCGCCAGCATCGCGAACAGCAGGCCGCTGCCGACCCACCAGCCCCAACCGGCGCCGGTGCGAGCCGGGCGCCCGCGCCGGCGTGCGAACGCCGGCGGCGTCGGCTCGGTCGCGGCGCGATGGGCGCGCCGCGCCGCAATGCGATCCAGGGGTCGATGGCTGTCGCGCTGCACCCGCGGCGGTTCGAGGGTCGCCGCGCGCGGCGCCGCCGACGCTGCAGTGGCCGGCGCAGCGGTCGGTGCGTCCGGCAGGGGCCAGCCGTTCTCGTCGAAACGCAACACGGGCGCCTCGGCTGCATGCCAACCCGCCACGGCGGCCGCATCGTGCGTCGGCACCGCTGCCTCGGCGAAAGGTGTTTCGTGCTCGTCTTCAAAGACTTCGGTGAGGTCGCCGTATCCCGGTTCGATGACGGCAAGGACCGGAATATTCGGTGGTGGCGGCAACGGCGCGAACAATGCCGCGTTTGGCGCGAGCGCGGCGCGCGAGATCTGCGTCAGCTCGATCGGCTTCGAGGGGGAGGGATGCAGGCGCAGGCTGGGCTGGTGCGCGTCCGGAAGGACTTCAGCGAGCGTATCGAGTGCAGCGAAACTGCGCCGGCAATGGCCACAACGCACAAGACCCCGTCCCTCCGCCAGCTGCGCAGCGCCGACGCGGAAGATGGTGAGGCACGATGGGCATTGGGTATGCATCCGTTCGATTATGACGACGGCCCCGTCGCCAGACGTTAAGCAGTTGTTGCCACCCGGCCGGAGAGCCGCACCCAGCCGTCGCGTTCGATGCACTCAAGTGACCCGCACCAGGGTGCGAATGCGTCGGACACCTCGGCTGCCTGGCCGGGCAGTACGCCCGACATCGCGATCGCCGCGCCCGGCTTGCCCCACGCCAAGATGGCGCGCGCATGTTGCACCAGCGTGCCGGCAAGGATGTTGGCCACGATCACGTCGGCGCGCGCGCGGGGCGCAGCATCGGCATCGTGCAACTCGAGCCGCGCACCGACCTCGTTGCGTTCGGCGTTGTCCCGGCTGGCGATCAGCGCCTGTGGATCGTTGTCAATGCCGATGGCGCGCGCAGCGCCGAGCTTGAGCGCCGCGATCGCGAGCACTCCCGAACCGCAGCCGATATCTGCCACGGTGGCTCCCTCGAGCGCGAGTCCATCAAGCCACTCGAGGCACAGCGCCGTGGTCGGGTGCGTACCCGTGCCGAACGCGAGGCCCGGATCGAGTCGCACCACCGCTGCGTGGGCGGCGCGCGCGTCCGCAGGCAACTCATGCGTGCTGGGCACGATGAAGGTGCGCGCGCCAAATCGCATCGGCTTGAAATCCGCGAGCCACGCGCGCTCCCACGCCTGGTCGGCGACGTCGCGCCACAGGCCCTGCGGCGACAGGTCGAAGCCGAGCGTTTCCGCGCACGCACTTGCAACTGCCGAACGATCGACAGCCTCGTCGAACAGCGCATGCACTTCGACCGAAGCCCAGATCGGCAACTCGCCGACGCCAGGCTCAAGCACTTCAAGTTCGGCAGGCGTGCCCGCGTCGGCGTCCAGCAACGTGACCGTCAGGGCGCCGTCCGCCATCAACGCGTCCTCCAGCCGGAGGTGTTCGCGCGCGTCGCA
>JBKJSW010000445.1:0-4181 GCA_046595765.1 Ahniellaceae bacterium | reverse complement strand
ATGGTGCTCGTCGACTCGTCGATGGCGATGATGCCTTTGCCCGGCGCGACCATGGCCTGCGCGGTGTCCACCAGCTGTTCGATGCTCATTGCCACTCCGACTTCGGCTCGTGCGACCCGCAATTGTAGGTCAGGTCGTCCCGACCTGACCAATCCGACCACGCACTCCAATCCCTGCGGTGGACTCGTCTTCCTGGCCCGTCCCTGGGATTGTTGCCGTTAAACGTTAACCGTTATAGATTGCGGCATGATCCGCAGCTTCCGCTGTGCCGACACCCAGATGCTGTTTGAGAAGGGAAAGTCGCGGCGATTCTCCGGCATCGCGACGCTGGCGGCGCGCAAGCTGGTGCAGCTCGACAACGCCCTGGAACTGCGTGACCTCGCCTCGCCACCAGGCAACCGGCTGGAAGCCTTACGGGGTGATCGCGCGGGTCAGTACAGCGTTCGGATCAACGAGCAGTTTCGACTTTGCTTTATCTGGACACCGCAGGGCCCCGAAGAAGTTGAGATTGCCGACTATCACTGAGAGTGGGACGAGATGAGCAAGAACGGCATGCGCCCCGTACATCCGGGCGAAATTCTTCGCGAGGATTACCTCGTCGTGCTGGGCTTGAGTGCCAACGCGCTCTCCAAGGCCTTGAGTGTGCCGGCACCCCGCATCAACGACATCGTGCGTGAGCGACGCGGCGTGACCGCTGACACCGCCCTGCGGCTGGCTCGCTACTTCGATACGACTCCGCAGTTCTGGTTGAACCTGCAGGCCGCCTACGAATTGCGGCTTGTCGAACTTTCAGCCGGCAGCAAAATCAAGCGGGAAGTCGCGGTGATGCCAAAGGCGGCCTGATCCCTGGGCAAGGCGCTTTGGAAGGGTTTCAACCTAGCGCGGCGGGACTACCCGACTCACGATCCACGCACTCTGCCGCGACACGCGCTAGAGCGTCGCGACGCCTTCGGCCTCGCCGGCATTGCCCACCTGCAGCACGCGCAGCGTGTTGGTCGCGCCGCGCTGTTCCATGGCGTCGCCGCTGGTGAACAGGACGCGATCGCCGGCCTCGAGCGCGCCACGCGCGTGCAGTTCGCGGATTGCGGCGCGGGCCGCATCGCGCGAAGTCATGCCGCGGCTGTCGAAGGCAACCGGATAAACGTCGCGCATCATCGCCATGCGACGGCGCGCGTCGGCGTGCCGCGACAGGCCGAAGATCGGCACCGGCGAGCGATAACGCGACAACCAGCGCGCAGTGCTCCCCGACTCGGTCAGTGCGAGGATTGCGCGCACGCGCATGTGTTCCGCGAGGAACATGCCTGCCATCGCGATCGCCTGGTCGACGCGTTCGAGATCACGCGGCTCTTTCTCGAAATCGGTATTCGCATCGAACTGGCGTTCGGCGCCACGGCAGATGCGTACCATCGCCTCAACCGACTTCACCGGGTACGCACCGGCGGCACTCTCCTGCGACAGCATGACCGCGTCGGTGCCGTCGATCACGGCGTTGGCGACATCGAGGACCTCGGCGCGGGTCGGGATCGGCGACGACACCATCGACTGCAGCATCTGGGTGGCGGTGATCACCACGCGCCCGCGCGCCAGCGACTCGCGGATGATCTTTTTCTGGAGGCCCGGCAACTCGGCGTCGCCGATCTCAACGCCGAGATCGCCGCGCGTGACCATCACGGCGTCGCTGGCGCGCACGATGGCGTCGAGATTCTCGATCGCCTCGGCGCGCTCGATCTTCGCGATCATCGCGGCGCGCAGCCCCGCAGCGTGCGCCAGGCTGCGCGCCTGGTCGATGTCGGACGCCTCGCGACAGAAAGACACCGCAAGGAACTCGACGCCGATGGCAGCGGCAGCGACGATGTCGGCACGATCCTTGTCCGTCAGCGCGCCCAGCGACAGTCCGCCGCCCAGACGGTTGAGACCCTTGCGATCCGATAGTTCGCCATCGTTGATGACCTGCGTATGGATGCGGTCGCCGTCGATGCGTTCCACGGTGAGCTGCATGAGCCCGTCGTCGAGAAGCAGCGTATCGCCGGCACGGAGGTCGTCGACGAGTCCGAGGTAGCTGACGCCGACCTGCGTTGCGTCGCCTGGCGGCGCCGCGTTCGACGCGATCAGCGTGAAAGGATCGCCAGCGCGCAGGGTCACGCGGCCGGCGGCGAAACGCTCGATGCGAATCTTCGGGCCCTGCAGATCAGCCAGGATGCCAACCTCGCGGCCGATGCGCGCAGCGGTGTCGCGCACCGCCTGCGCACGCGCGGCCTGCGACGCATGGTCACCGTGCGAGAAATTGAGACGCACCACGTCGACGCCAGCGCGGAGCAGCGCCTCGAGCACGCCCGGTGCATCGGTCGCGGGCCCCAGCGTCGCGATGATCTTGGTGCGGCGTGCGAGTTCGATCATGGTGCCTCGTTGGGGGTCTTGACAGTACGGAGTGTAGGAGCGGGCCACGCCCGCGACATTCTTCATGATCATGAATTGTTGCGATGCGGGCGTGGCCCGCTCCTGCACCAAACGTCAAGCAAGCAGTTCCAGTAGTGCCGCGGGCGTGTTCACCACCCCGTCGGCGCCGGCGCGCTCGAGTTCATCCGCGCCGCCGAAGCCCCAGCCGATGCCGACGGCGTGCATGCCATGGTCGCGCGCGCCGGCGATGTCGAAGCGGCGATCGCCGAGCATCGTGCAATGCCGCGGCGCCACAGACAGGCGCTCGAGCGCCTCCGCGATGAGTTCGGTCTTGTCGCTGCGCGAGGTGTCGAGCGTGGCCCCGACCACGGTCTCGAAGTGCTGCGCGAACGGCAGGTGCTCGACGATGCGCAGCGCGTGCAGCTCGTTCTTGGCGGTCACCACTGCCATGCGATGGCCGCGGATGGCCAGCTCGTCGATCAGTTCGTGCACGCCGTCGTAGATCACGTGCTCCTTCCAGCCGACGCAATCGAAACGCGTGCGGTAATGGGCGACGGCGGTCTCGATGCGGGCGTCCTGCGGATCGCCGAACCATGTTCCGAAACTTGCACGCAATGGCGGCCCGATCCAGTCGCGCAACACCGACGCATCGGGTGCGGTCTCGCCGAGTTGCTGAAACGCATGCGCGATCGAGCGCGTGATGCCCTCGAAAGAATCGATCAGGGTGCCGTCCAGGTCGAACAGCAGAACCTTGCGTGCCGCTTTCATGCGGCCGCGCGCAGCGCTTCGTCGAGCTCGGCGCGCAGGTCCGCCACGTCCTCGATACCGACCGACAGGCGCACCAGGTTGTCGGTGATGCCGAGCTTCGCGCGATTCTCCGGCGGCACCGATGCATGCGTCATGATCGCCGGGTGGTTGATGAGGCTTTCGACGCCCCCCAGTGATTCGGCCAGTCCGAACAGCGAGCAGGCTTCCATCATGCGCCGCGTCTCGGGCAGGCCGCCCTTGATGACGACGCTGATGATGCCGCCGAAGCCGTCCATCTGCCGCGCCGCCAGATCGCGCTGCGGATGCGATGCGAGTCCGGGATAGATCACGCGCTCGACCTGCGGATGCGTTTCGAGCCACTGCGCGAGTTCAAGCGCCGAGGCGCAGTGCGTGCGCATGCGCAGGTGCAGGGTCTTGAGGCCGCGCAGCGCGAGGAAACTGTCGAACGGGCCCTGGATGCCGCCGACCGCGTTTTGCAGGAAGGTCATGCGCTCGGCCAGCTCCGCGTCGTCGCCGACCACCACGATGCCGCCGACCATGTCGGAATGGCCATTGAGGTACTTGGTTGCCGAATGCACCACGAGGTGAGCGCCGGATTCGAGCGGGCGCTGCAGGATCGGCGAGGCAAAGGTGTTGTCGACCGCGAGCCAGATGCCACGCTGCCGCGCGAACGCGCCGAGGCGCTCGAGGTCGATGAGTTTCAGCATCGGGTTGGTCGGCGTTTCAGCCCAGATGAGGCGCGTGTTGGGCTGTATCGCCGCCGCGAGCGCAGCCGGGTCGTTCAAGTCGACGAACGTGAAGCTCAAACCCGCCGACTTGCGGCGCACCCGTTCGAACAGACGGAACGTGCCGCCATACACGTCGTCCATCACCACCACGTGGCTGCCGGTGTCGAGCAGGTCGAGCACGGTCGCCGTGGCGGCGAGGCCGGACGCGAAGGCGTAGCCCTGCGTGCCGCCCTCGAGGTCGGCGATGCAGCGTTCCCACGCGAAGCGGGTCGGATTGTGCGAACGCGA
>JBKJSW010000306.1:0-2719 GCA_046595765.1 Ahniellaceae bacterium | reverse complement strand
AAATGACAATGAATTCGCTCGCGATCGCGGCGCGGGCAAGGCACGGTGAGCTCCAGACCACGCAGCCACGCTGTGAACAGCGGGCGAAGCCGCGGGGCAACGCGGCTTCGCCCGGATAGAACGACGGGGTTACTTGGAGGCTTTACCCGCCTCGTACTCGGCAATCGACATCATGCCATCGGCATCCGAGTCCGCGGTGTCGAAATCGACATCCGCCATCCCAGCAGTGACGGCCTCATCGCGGCTCACATTGCCGTCGAAATTCGTGTCGACAGCCGCGGAACTTGGCGCTGGCGCAGGCGTGCCAGCGGCGGCGGCGGACTGGTTGGCGTTAGGCTGTGTGTTGGCCTTCGGATCAGCGGCACCAGTCTGCGCGAAGGCAAAGGGCATTGCCGCCAGGGCGGCGATGGTCGCCAGCGAAGTGCGATTGAAAATGCGCATGCATCTACTCCTATTGCTTCGGAGCGGCAGGATCGCCGCCTCCGGGGTGCGCGCAGACTGGAGCGTGGTCGCTGTACCGACACTTACCCGCCCGGCCCGGGAGTTGAACCATTTGGCGCAGTGGCGTCCCGCCTCGGCCGCGACGACTCGATCCGCGTGACGCAGTGCACATGCACGCTTTCATCGCGTCGGCTGAGGACAATGATTCGTCCCCGACGTGCCGACGCGGCCATTGGTCCGCGCAAAGGATCCCCAGAAATGAATCGCTCAATTTCGCTCCTCGCTTGCGCAAGCATGCTGGTCGCCGCGTGCTCTTCTTCCGACGCGCCCATCGCCGGCAAGGCTGGCGAGACCTCGGCGGTCGATTCGGTAGCCACGACAGCCTCCGAAAATGTGCGGCCGACAGCGGACCCCGACAAGCCGTTCGTCGCCAGTCCCATCGCGCAGTTCGAGGAGCCGTGGGCGATGACATTCCTGGCCGACGGTCGCGCGCTCGTGACCGAAAAGAAGGGCGCACTCAAGCTGCTGGCCACCGATGGTCGGATCGGCGAGGTCTCAGGTGTTCCCGAAGTCGATTACGGCGACCAGGGAGGACTGGGTGACGTGGTGCTCCATCCCCGCTTCCAGGAGAACGGCTGGGTATATCTGACATTCGTCGAAGCCGGCGCGAACGATACACGCGGCGCTGCGCTGGCTCGCGGCAGGTTGACCCTCGACGAGAAGGGCGGCGGTGCCTTGTCCGACGTGGAGGTGCTCTGGCGCCAGTTCCCCAAGTTCGGCGGCCGCGGCCACTTCAGTCATCGCATCGCGTTCGCACCTGATGGCAAGCTGTTCGTGTCCTCGGGCGAGCGGCAGGAATTCGACCCCGCACAGGATATGGAGTCGAACGCAGGCAAGATCGTGCGCTTGAACGACGACGGTTCGATACCCGCAGACAATCCTTTCGCCGACCAAGGCGGCACCACGGCCCAGATATGGACCTTGGGACATCGCAACCTGCTCGGTCTCGCGTTCGACGCGCAAGGCCGGCTGTGGGACATCGAAATGGGACCGAAGGGTGGCGACGAACTCAATCTCATCGAACGCGGATCCAACTACGGCTATCCGATCGTCTCGAATGGCGATCACTACGACGGCCGCGACATTCCCGATCACGCCACGCGGCCCGAGTTCAATGCTCCGGAAGTGTCCTGGAATCCGGTTATCTCGCCTGCTGGACTGGTCTTTTACAGCGGAGCGTTATTCTCCGATTGGCAGGGCGATGCGCTGACCGGTGGCCTGTCCAGCAAGTCCCTTGTTCGGATTGAGTTCGACGGGGAGTCGGCACGCGAGGCCGCTCGATATGACATGGGCCAGCGCATTCGCGAGGTGGAACAGGGACCGGACGGTGCGGTCTACCTCCTCGAGGACCGGAAGGACGGCTCGGGCGGCCGACTGCTGAAGCTCACGCCTGCGGCTTAAAGATGCTCAGCCCGCGCTCGACGGTCCCCGCCGCGGGCGTTGAGTCGCTCCCGTTCGAAATGGCTTCCATGCGGCCGTGACCACGCACGCCCTCAGGTCGCGGGTGGTGCAACCGACGCCTGGGCCTGGCGCGAATTCCATGCCTGCAACGCCCGGCGATGCCGGGCGAGTGCTTCGTCGTAGACATCAAACACGCATCGCTTGCAGCCACCGCCGCAGCAATCGCCAGCCTCGGGTTGGACCGGGGGACGCGGCGGTGGATCGGTGTCGACGGAATCTGGCATGCCATCAGTTTCGCGCAATGCGCCTGCGCGTCCAACGGTTCCTGACCCTGAAAGTGCCTCGGGTGCGCGCGTGGACTGTGGCGCCTCGGAGAGAGGAACGAGCGCGCACTTGCAGTCCAGTCAAGTCACGCGGGATGTTCGAGCCCTGCAGGCCGCAACCCATCAACCCGATCGCGAGACGCGCGTGGTTGTCCGGGTGCGTTGAAGGCCAGATTCTTGGGCCATTGAAATCATGCAGTTGCAACCTTCGTCACCTCACAAAGCTGGACGGGTGTTGCTCAGAAGCCCAGAAAAGCGGACCGCATGCATCCCATAAGCTTGTGGCTTGCAATTGGGGGGTGCTGGCTCGCGCTCGCACTGAACTTCTTCGCTTGGCCGCGTCACTCGATCTTGCTCAAAATATACTCACTTGGAAGTATCCGCAATTTCGAGGTAGTACTCGTACTGCGCCCCGGTCATCGCGCGACTTGGGATGGAGAGGATGGTGGGGACTACGTACTTGTTCCTCGACACCGAATGGGCCGATGCGGCCG
>JBKJSW010000194.1:0-19236 GCA_046595765.1 Ahniellaceae bacterium | reverse complement strand
GCCGGTCGTGGTCGTGGCCGACCATCACCTCGAGACGCCGCACTTCGAAGTGCGCCGCTTGCGCGAATCCGAGATCCCGGAGCACGCCAAACGCAGTTACGAGCGCGTGACCGAAGTACAGCCGGTGTTGGCGCCGATGCCGCAGGGCAACGCGGCGCCGGGCGAAGCGCCTGCCGTTTCCCGCATTACCCCGGTGGGTCCCGCTCCTGCACGGCCCGACTTCGACGAACCCGCGCATGCGGCAGCGCCGACGGCCGCGGTTCCGGTATCGAGCGGCGGTTTGATGGGTTGGCTCAAGCGCACGTTTGGCAGCGCTGAAACGCAGGTCGCCCAGGCACGCACCACCGCTGCGCCTGTCCAGTCGTCCTCGCACTCGCGCTCCGGTTCGGCGTCGTCAGGCTCTGGTCGCGATGCGCGCGGCAATCGCGATGGCGAGCAACGCCGCGGTCGCGGCGAGGGTCGTCGCGATCGACGTGACGGCCCTGTGGCAGATCGGGCCAAGGCACCGCGCGGTGCGGGCAAACCGCGCCAGGAACCTCGCAACGAGCCACGCGCGGCCAGCGCCGAACCTCGGACGGAACAGCGACCGCCGCGCGATGGCGGGCGCAAGCGTGGCGAAAACGGTGCGGGCGGCGACGCACGTCCCGCGTCCGCCAACGTCTTGCCGAACGGCGCACCGGCTGCCACGGGAAGAGATGCGGGTGTGGACGATGATGCGCAGCTCGCAACCGGTTCGGTCGCTGTGATACCCGGTTCCGATCTCGCGCCGAGCAACGAAGTGGGTGCAGATGTGGCATCGCGCACGCGTCGCCGCGGCCGACGCGGTGGCCGTCGCCGTCGCAAGACCGGAGCAGATGGACTGTCGGAAGCAGGCGACAACCAGATCGGCGTTTCGGACGACGCCGCAGGTGAGTCGCGCGTCGACAACGGACCGCCGCGCAATACCCGCACGCAGTCGCGAACTCCAAAGCCAGCGGCGAATTCCCGTGACGCCAGCGAGCCGGGCAATGCGGACGCCGAAAACGCCCGGGCGCCCCTGCATCGTGACGTGATTGAAGTCGCCCCTGAGGTTCGCCCTGCGCCGGCGCCCATGGCCGAGCGTCCACCCATCGACGCGAATGACGCGCCGCACGCTTCCGCTTCCGCTTCGCCGCTGCATTCGATGGACTCGCCGGCAGTTGCGGCGACCGACCGACCAGCCGCTACGAGCGCAGCCATTCCGTCCGCCGATCGAATCGCGCCCGTTTCCAGTCCAGTGACGCAGCCGGGGGAGTCGGTGGCGTCGATCGAGCAACCCCTGGTTCGCGACGTCGCACCCGCCCCTGTACGCGCGATGCCCATCGCACCTTTGGCGGCGAGCGCTCCCGCAGCGCGCGTCGAACTGGGTGCCCCTGCGACAACGCCCAACGCGACACCGGGCTCCACGGCACCTGGTGCTGCGCATGCACCGCAAAAGCCGATGGCTCCCCCGGCGGTCGCCGCCAACGCGACCGTGTCGACGACTGCGTCAGCACCCGTGCCGCCCCCGCAATTCGCGGCACGGACTGCGCCGATTTCGGTAACGCCTCCCGCGTCCACGCCACCGCAGCTGCAACCCGCATCGGCGACTGCAACACCGGTGGCGTCGCAGGGCTCCAATGGCGCTGTCCCGCACACCGCAACGGACAGCGCAGGCAATCCGTCGCCGATAGCGCCACGCGCACCTGCTGTTCCGGCGGGAGCAGCCACGCTTTCCGGAGCGGGAACTGCGGTAGAGACCCGCGCACCGGCTGCAACGCCACCGCGCGCGCCTTTGAGCGAAGCCCACGCAAGTGATTTCGCCAGGACGGCGGCCGCGCAGGCGCCGGCAGCTGCAACCTCTGCCGTGCCCGCAGTCCGACCCGCGACGATCCTGCCTGCTCCGGCGGCGATTGCAACAGCGCCGCGGCCCGCGCCCATCGGCGTTCCAGCGTCAGCACCGCCGCATCAGCCCCAGCTGCTGGATCCGGCACCGATCCGTACGGCCATTCCACCTGCCGCGAATGTTGCGCCGGCATCGCCCGTGGTCCCGCCGACGCACGCCAATCAGGCCGTGCAGGCGCCTACGGCTGCCGCAACCAAGCCCGCGATCAGTATCGAACCGCCGAACGGTTGATCGATCGGCGAGGTCGCTGACGTCCGCCCGACCTTCGAGGGTCGGGCGGCAGCGCGATCTTTCGTATGCACGAACGTGCATGCGCCGCCCAGCGTTCTGGCGTCGCCATGCGATGCAAGGATTGTCCGCCATGTGCTGTGGCGTTGCCCGCAGGGGGTTTGGCGGGTACGAGACATCCGTCTACTTTCGCCACCACGACGATCGGCACTCAATCGACTGGAGCGCTTTGCCCTGGTTTGTCAACGGCGGCCGCGGGCTCGCGGAACCAGTGGTGGGCTCGACGCAACAGCGCAACCGCACGATCGCGATCGACCATGAAGGCGAAGTGCAGCGACAGCAAGGCCAGGAAAGCCACCAGCAGCGCAAGGTCAGGCGTGCCGAGATGGGTGGCTGCAATCGCCGAGCCGCCCAGCAACACCGCCGCGCCCATCAGCGTCAGTGCGATCTGCGCGGGACTGAAGCCCGCTTCGAGCATGAGATGGTGCAGGTGCTGTCGATCGGCGGCGAACGGTGAAGAGCGCCGCAGGACGCGACGTGCGATCAGCACCAGGCAGTCGATGAGCGGCACGGCGACGATCCAGGGCGCGAGGATGGCCGGCACCGGCGCCGTACCCGACTGGGTCACGCGAATCGCCGCCCAGCTAATCGCGAATCCGAGGAACGCGCTGCCGGCGTTGCCCATGAAGACACGGGCGCTGCGCTGCCAGGGAAAGCGGAAGTTGAAGGCGAGGAATGCGAGGACCACGCCGATCAGCGGCATCATGAGCCGCAACAGCACCAGATGGTTGGAAGTCGCAGCGAGGATCGCGAGCAGGACCAGCGACACCAGCGTCAACCCTCCTGCGAGGCCATCCGAGCCGTCGATCATGTTGACCGCGTTGATGATCCCGACCACTGCGAAAACGGTGAACGCGACCGCCAACGGACCGAGCGACAACGTGCCGCCGCCGAGCAGTGAACCCAGTTGCTCGATGCGGACATCGCCGATGTGCAACATGGCGAGTGCTGCAAGGATCTGGGCGCTGATGCGCGACCACCACGGAAGATCCATGCGGTCATCGAGGAGACCGACGAGTGTGACGATGCCGGCGCCGACGCCGAATGCCGCGAATGACGGCGGCGGATCCAGCATCAGGAAGCCGATGGCGACGGCCGCCAGCCACATCGCCACGCCACCGGTGACAGGCGTGGGCGCGTGGTGGTGCTTGCGGCCACCGGGCGAATCGACCAGGCCAAGCCATCGCCCGAGCGGAATGAGCACCACGATCAGGAACAAGGCCGCGAGCCCTGCAACCAGCAGCGGCATGAACGTCGACAACGTCATTGATTGGGACTCAAGGCAGCTTCCCCCCTGCGACCGAACGGTACCGCGCCCTTCGTGGTGCGCTGGTGAATCTGTTTATCCGCCTGATTCCCGATTATGGCAACCCTGCCTTGCAACGTGGACCCGCCATTCGTACACTAGCGGACTTTGTCGAGCGGCCTTGCGCCGACCTGGGTCATCATGAAAGTGCTCTCTTCGCTCAAATCCGCCAAATCGCGCCACCGCGACTGCAAGATCGTACGCCGCCGCGGCAAGGTCTTCGTCATCTGCAAGAGCAATCCGCGGTTCAAGGCGCGCCAGCGCTGATCGCTGCACCCGGCCCGCGCGCCAGGCCCCTGCACGGGGAAGACGTCGGTACGGATCGGATTCAGCGCGGGCGGAAGGCGCCGATCGGCGCGCCCAGCGTCGCTCCGGGGAATACCGTGGATGCTTGCGCGTTACCCATGCGCTTGGCCAGCACTTCCGCGAGTACCGTCCTGTAGTCGAGCGTCACGTCCAGGTCTCCCTGTACGAGCTGTGCGTCGGCAAGTCCGCGGAAGTCCCCATAGACGCGGTTACCGACCACGCCGCCACCCATGAGAAACATTGCCGACGCAGCGCCGTGATCGGTGCCGAGCGAGGCGTTCTCTCCCGCGCGGCGTCCGAACTCCGTCATCGTGACCACGTTCACCGCGCCCATGCGCACACCGAGATCGGTGTTGAATGCCAGCAACGTGCGTGCGAGTTCGTCCAGCAGTGCCTGCATCTGCGCCGCTTCGCCGTTGTGATGGTCCCATCCGCCGAGATCGACGCCCGCCACTTCAAGGCCAATCCCGGCCTTGATAAGGCGCGCCACGTCGGCCATCTGTTCCCCGAAATCGCTGGCCGGATACACCGCGCCGTTCTCGATTGCAGTCGTGGCGGCGTTCGATTCGCTCAGCACCCCCAGTGCGTCGATCGTGGACATGGCGTTGAGCGACTGCGGCGAGGTGTCTGCATAGAGTCCCGCGAGCGTCGCCTCGCGCAGGTCCGGCCGCTGCGAGCGTGTTGTCGTGACGAAGCTTTCCACGCTGTGGACGCCGATCACCGGCTGCAGTCCGCGGAACGCCGAAGGCACTGATTTGCCCACCGCCATGCCCTGGAACGGATTGCCGTTGGCGACGGTGGCGAGATGCCGGTTGACCCAGCCATCGGGCAGGCTAGGCGTTTCAAGGCTCGCACGCTCGATACGATCCTGGCATTCGAAATGCGATCGGCTGGCCTGTTTGAGGCCGACGGCCTGCACCATGGCCAGCTTGCCCGAGGCGTACAGGGGCTGCAGCGGCGCGAGCGCCGGATGCATACCGAAGCGGCCATCAAGGTCGATCGCGGCCCCAGTGCCGGTGCCGGGTTTCGGGATCGCGATTCGCGGGCGTATCCGGTAGTAGTCCGGATCGGCGTGCGGCACCACCACGTTGAGTCCATCCATGCCGCCGCGCAGGAACACCACGACCAGCGTGTCGCGCGCTCCCGCCACAGTGTCGGCGAAAGCGAGCCGCGGCAGCGCCGTCGAAGCAAGTGCCGCGGCGCCGGCCAACTTGAGGAAATCACGACGTTGGGTCTGCATGGTCGGCTCCTCAGCGGGACATGAAATAGGCGGACGACAACAGCAGTCCCAGCAAGTCGCGACAGCGATCGAGCAGCACGCCGGGATTGAGCGGTTTGTCGGGCGACCCGCCATCCGCTCCGAACGCAAGCAGGAGGGCTCGATCCGACGCGGCCAGAGGCCGCATCAGCACGTTGCTCTCGAGTTGCGCGAGCGCCGCGCGCACCGTGCGGGCAGGCGCGATGAGCGCGGCAAGCGACACGCCGGAACCCGGCGCGAAACCCTGTTCGGCGATCAGTGCAGCAGCGTTCCAGCGCGCCAGCGTGGCACCGGTGTTGAGCCAGTAACCGCGCACATCGGGGTATCCATTCGGTGCCGGCCAGCCGAATGTGGTGTGCGACAGGGCTTCGAGTTGCACGGAGATTCCGCGCAGGACACCGGCCGCACTGTTCGATCGCACGGCGCGCAACGCGGAGATGATGAATTCCGCGGGTCGCTTGAATTTCTGGTCGACCGATGCGGCGAACTCCGCCGATCGGAACAACACGCGCAGGATCGACTTGATGTCGCCCTGGGTGCGCGTGAACTCGGCCGCAACCGCATCCACGAGTGCGGCAGGCGGGCTGTCCGCCACGAACCGGCGCACGAGCTTCGTGGCGATGAGGCGCGCAGTGGAAGGGTGCGCCGCCAGCACGTCCAGCACGCGCGAACCGTCCTGTTCGCCGCCTCCCGCCGCGATGTCGACGCCGAGCACGCGCTTGTTGCCGTTGTCGTGGAACTGCCCGCGAAAAACGAATCCGGTGAGAGATCCCTCCATCGCGCGTGGAATGGTCCACCCGGTGAAGCAGCGCGCCACTTCCTTGACGTCGGACTCCGTATAACCACCGCCGATGCCGAGCGTGTGCAGCTCCATGAGTTCGCGCGCGTAGTTTTCGTTTGGACCGCTGGCCACGTTGGCGAAGTTGTCGAGGTAGTACAACATCGCCGGGCTGCGTGCGCTGGCGTGCAGAAGCTCGCGGAAATTGCCGAGTGCGTGCCTGCGCACTACCTCGCGGTCGTCCCAGGGCTTGTAGTACGCGAGCGCCGCGTCGCCAAGGTCGATGTTGAAATGATTGGTCCAGAACTCCACCATGCACTCGTACAACTGCCGCGGACTCAGCAGTTGCCGGACGTATGTTGCCGTGATGGTGTCAGCCGCTGCCCGGTATCGCGGATTCGGCGGCGACGTGTAGGCGAGAAGTTGCGGCAGTGAATAGCCGAGGCTCGGCAGCGCCGTGGCGAGCGCTGCTTCGAGGCCACCGTCGGCGAGGGTCTCGGGTGCGAGCTGTTCTTCCAGCCACGCGTCGGTGCCGACCACGCGACCGCGCGCGAGCTGGTCCTGGCGAACGCCGAAACCCGTCCTCGATTGCAGGAGGAAGGTCGCATCCGGTGCGGGCAGCGCGGCGCCGAGCTTGGCTTGCACTTCCGCCTTCGACGGCGCGACTTGATTGCCGACGGCGGCGTTGCCACCACCCAGGAAAGCTCGACGCGATGCTTGCATGGCAAACTCCCGAATTCGTCGGAACAAACGACCGACACCTGGCGCAAACGCGCTGGCAGCCAAACGGATGACACGCCGCCCCTATCCCCGCGCGCGCAACTGACAGACAATCGGCCCAATCCCTGCGGAGAAGCCCCATGTCAGTTCGTCATTGTGCTCCAATCCTGCTGGCGCTGGCATTCTCGGTGCCTTTGGCAGCGTCCGCGGACACCCTTCTGATCGAGCGCGTACAGCGCGCTGCGGCAGTCTCCCGACCGCAAAACGGGGCCTCCATGTCCCAGGTCCGCTCGATGCTCGGTGAACCTGCTCGTCAGGTCGGTCCGGTCGCCGGCAACAAACCGCAGCATCCGCGCATCACGGGCTGGGTGTACCCCGACTTCACCGTCTATTTCGAACGTCAGCGCGTGCTCTACAGCGTTGTCAACCAGAGCGCGCCCGAGGAAATCGGTCCGGCGCCGCTGCGCCGCTGACGCGCATGGCATGGCGCCTGCCTGCGGAATGGGAGCCGCAGGACGCGATCCTGCTCGCCTGGCCACACGCGGGCACTGACTGGTCCCGGAACCTCGTCGATGTCGAGACGACGTACGTCGCGCTGATCGAAGCGATCGCGATGCATCAGCGCGTGGTCCTGGTAGTCGCGGACGCCGATGTGGAGGCACGCGCCGCGCACTGTCTGCGTGCAGTACAGGTGCCACAGGATCGCCTGCGCACGGTCCGGGCGGAATACGACGACACCTGGCTGCGCGACAGCGGTCCGATCACCGTCACGGACGGCACGCGATTCCGACTGCTGGATTTCCTGTTCACCGGCTGGGGCGGCAAATTCGGCGGCAGCCGCGATGACAGGCTCATCGAGGCGCTGCATGCACAGGGCCTGTTCGGCAATGCCGAACGCGATCGCCGCGACTATGCACTGGAAGGCGGAGCCATCGAAAGCGACGGCCAGGGCACGCTGATGACCACACGTACCTGCCTCGCGCAGCGCCACCCTGAACTGTCGCGCCTCGAACTCGCCCAGGGCCTGGCCGACCAGATCCCGTGTTCGCGCTTGATCATGCTCGACCACGGCGAGCTCGAGGGCGACGACACCGACGCGCACATCGATACGCTGGTCCGGCTGCTCTCGCCGGATCAGCTGGCGTACCAGTCCTGCGACGATCCCGAGGATCCACATTTCGGACCGCTGGCGGCGATGGCGGCAGAACTGCTTGAACTGCGCACTCCGCAAGGCAAGCCCTACCGCCTCGTCGCCCTGCCCTGGCCCAGCCCCATCCGCGCGCCAGACGGCCGACGGCTGGCGGCCTCCTACGCGAATTTCCTGATCATCGACGGCGCGGTGCTGGTGCCGGCCTACGGCGACGCGGCGGATGACGCGGCACGCCTCGCGCTCGCGCGTGCGATGCCTGGACGTGTGGTGCGCCAGGTTCCGTGCCGTCCGCTCATCGAACAGAATGGCAGCCTGCACTGCCTGACCATGCAGTTGCCGCGAGGAGTCCTCGGTGTCCGCGAGTAACAAGACATTGCGCGTCGCGTTGTTGCAGGACCGCGACCAGGGTTCGCGCGACGCCAATCTCGCGCGCATCGACCAGCGCGTGCGCGAGGCCGCCGCGGGCGGCGCGCGACTGGTGCTGTTGCAGGAACTGCACAACGGCCCGTATTTTTGCCAGCACGAATCCGTCACCGAGTTCGATCGCGCGGAACCTGTTCCCGGACCGAGCACCGAAGTGCTGTCCGCGCTTGCACGCGAGGCAAAGGTGGTGCTGGTGGCGTCGCTGTTCGAGCGCCGCGCAGCGGGGCTTTATCACAACACCGCTGTCGTGTTCGACGCCGACGGCCGCCTGGCCGGCAAGTACCGGAAGATGCACATTCCCGACGATCCGGGTTTCTACGAGAAGTTCTACTTCACGCCCGGAGACATCGGTTTCGAACCCATCGACACGTCGGTTGGCCGCCTCGGCGTGCTCGTGTGCTGGGATCAGTGGTATCCGGAGGCCGCGCGCCTGATGGCACTCGCCGGGGCCGAACTGCTGCTCTATCCGACGGCCGTCGGCTGGGATCCCGGCGACGAGGAGGCGGAACGCGAACGTCAGCGCGATGCGTGGATCCTGAGCCACCGCGGCCACGCCGTGGCGAATGGTCTGCCCGTACTGTCGTGCAATCGCGTGGGTCATGAACAATCGCCCCTCGACACCCACGGCATCCGTTTTTGGGGCTCGAGCCACGTGCTCGGACCGCAGGGCGAGTTTGTCGCCTGCGCGCAGACCGACGAACCCGAACTGCTGATGGCCGACGTCGATTTGGCACGCAGTGAATCCGTGCGCCGCATCTGGCCTTTCCTGCGCGACCGACGCATCGGCGCCTACGCCGACCTGCTGAAGCGCTTCCGTGATTGATACCGTTGAGGCAGTCGCGACGGGCTGGCGTGGCCAGCCGCTTGCGCGGGTAACGCGAGACGGCACCGAGTTCTGGCTGCTGGGTACCGCCCATGTCTCGCGCGCAAGCGCCGATGCTGTCGCGGAGCTGCTCGCCGAAACCACCTTCGACGCCGTTGCCGTCGAGCTCTGCGCGCATCGTGCGCAGCAGCTGCGGCGGCCCGACGCCATCGCGGAGATGGACCTCTGGCGTGTGCTGCGCGATGGTCGCGCCGGCGTCGTCGCCGCCGGCCTCGCACTCGGCGCGTACCAGCGTCGCCTCGCGGAGCAATTCGGCATCGAGCCGGGTGCCGAGATGCGCGTCGCGCTCGAAGTCGCCGAGCAGCAGGGCGCGTCGTCCTGGCTGATCGATCGCGACGTGGGCGTCACGCTGCGCCGCGCGCGCGCACGACTGGGCTGGTGGGATCGCGCGAAGTTGAGCGCGGGTCTCGTTGCCGCGGTCGTCAGCGACGACGCGATCGACGAGAGCGAGATCGAACAGCTCAAGCAGGGCGACGTCCTCACCAGCACCTTCTCCGAGTTCGCTGCGCAATCCGATGCCCTGTATGAAGCATTGATCCGCGAGCGCGATCGCTTCATGGCGGCCAGCCTGCGTCAGCACGCCGACGATTCGCCCGACCGTCCGACCCGCGTGCTCGCCGTCGTCGGCGCGGGCCATCTCGAAGGCCTCGCCAGGCATCTTGGCGAGTCGGACGCCTCCGCCGCCGCCGAACTCGACAGCTTGCGCGCGGAGCCGCCCGCCTCACACTGGGGCAAGTGGTTTGGCTACGCATTCATCGCCTTCATACTCGGCGGCTTCGTGTGGGCCTTCGCACAAGGCAAGCACGTTGGCATCGAAGCGCTCATGACGTGGGTGCTGGCGACTGGCATCGGCGGCGCGCTCGGCTGCATCGTCGCGCGCGGACATCCGCTGAGCGTGCTTGCGGCGTTCGTGGCTTCTCCGATCACGCCGCTGCACCCCGCCCTTGCCTCCGGCATGGTGAGCGCCGCGGTCGAGTTGTGGGCGCGCAAGCCGCGCGTGGGGGATTTCGCGGCGTTGCGCGACGATCTCACGCATTGGCGCGGGTGGTGGCGCAACCGCGTCGCGCGCACCCTGCTGGTGTTCTTCCTCACCAGCCTGGGAACGGCGCTCGGCGTGTACCTCGCTGGTTTCCGCATCGCGGGCAAGCTCCTCGCCTAAACGCCCGGGTCTCGGGACGCGATGACGAAGCACTGTACCCTCGCCTCCTTTCACCCGCGCCGAGTCCCGTCATGCGCCTATGGATCCTTGCGGCAGGCCTCATCTGCTTCGGCAAAGCGCAGGCGGCGCCGGTGGCTGCCGACCACGTGCAGGCAGAACCCGTCACGGTGGCCAAGGCCACCGAACTCCTGGCCGCCTCCGTCGGATTTCGCACCGTGATGGGGCAGCGCCAGGTGCCCGCGTACGCCGAGTACCTGGCGGACCAGCTCAAGACGGGCGGCTTCGCGCCTGCCGACGTACAGCTGCAGCCGCTGGGCGAAACCAGTTCCCTGGTCGCGCGCTACCGCGGCACAGGCGAGAAGCGGCCCGTGCTGATCTCGGCGCACATGGACGTGGTTGCAGCGGATCCGAAAGACTGGACGCGCGATCCATTCAAGATGATCACCGAAAAGGGATACGTGTTCGGCCGTGGCGTACTCGACAACAAGTTCGACGTGTCGATGATCGTCGCGACGCTGCTGCAGCTCAAATCGGAAGGCTTCCAGCCCAACCGGGACCTCGTGCTCGTACTGTCGGGCGACGAGGAAACCGCGATGCTGACGACGCGCGCTCTGAGCACGCAGTTCCCCGACGCGGAACTGGTGCTCAATGGCGACGGCGGCGGCGGCACGCTGGCGGACGACGGCCACGCCGTTGCGTACAACTTGCAGGCTGCCGAAAAAACCTACGCGAGCTACACCCTCACCACCACCAATCCCGGCGGCCACAGCAGCCGACCGCGTGACGACAACGCCATTTACGAGCTGTCGGCAGCGCTCGGAAGACTCGCGGCGTTCCAGTTCCCCGCGCAATCGAGCGAGTTGACGCGCGCCTACTTCAGTGCGACCGGCAGGCAGACGGAGGGCTTGCTGGGCAAGGCCATGCAACGCTTCGCCGCAGACACCGCGGACGCCGAAGCGATCGCCATCATCGCCGCCGACCCCGAATACGTCGGCAACGTGCGCACCACGTGCGTCGCCACGCAGCTGGCCGGTGGCCACGCGGAAAACGCGCTGCCGCAACGGGCGGTGGCGACAGTCAACTGCCGCATTTTCCCCGGCGTGAGCATCGCCGACGTGCGCGACACGCTGGCGCGGGTCGTCGACGACCCGGATGTAGTGGTCGCGACGCTCGGTGCTCCGGTGGCGAGTGACGCCTCGCCCCTCCGGGACGACGTGATGCGCGCCGTGCGCGCGGCGATCGACCAGCGCTACCCGGGCTTGCCGATCATCCCGCAGATGTCTTCGGGCGCCACCGACAGCTTGCATTTTCGCGCAGCCGGCATTCCCAGCTATGGGGTCTCCGGCATCTTCATGAAACCGTCTGACGATTTCGCGCATGGTCTCGACGAGCGCGTGCCGGTCGCGGAAATCGCCGGCGATCTCGTCCATTGGCATGTGTTGCTGACGGAACTCGCGCGCTGACGACGCGGGCACTTCGCCTGCAATGAAACTCGACGGCAAAAAGGCCTTTGATACGCCGCTTGCTGCTGCTCCACTGTCCTCACCAGCATTGGAAAAGCCGGCTCGGTTGAATTCCAGCGGGAACATGGAGTCGATCGTGAGCACCTACTTGTCGCACGGCACCGTCGTGTGCCGCCCGGTAGGCGAGCAGCGCTCCGACGCGGTCGGAAGGGCCAGAAACTGAATCAAAACTGTCGCCGGGTTAAACGCCGTGATGAAAACGTGACGACGTTCAGTGGGGATAGTCCTTCGGGGCCCCACTATGGAGTACGCGGCAATCCTGGCGCTCGGAGAATTCAACTCATGACACGATTTTTTGGCATCGCGATCGCGCTTGCCCTGGCCACGGCGTCCGGCATGGCAGCCGCGCAAAACCATGGGTACGGTTACGACGGCTACGACGACAACCGCTACGGAGATAGTTACGTAGGGGCTGGTTACAACGAGAGCTATTACGACGACGACAGTTACTACGATCGCAGGGACTATCGCGATAATCGTGGCGATTCGACGGCACCGATTCTCGGCGCCATCGTCGGCGGCGTAATCGGCAATCAGTTCGGTCACGGCGATGGCCGCACCGCGGCAACTCTGGCGGGCGCGGCACTGGGATACTCGGTCGCGCGCGACTCCGACCGGAGCTACTACGGAAGTGGTCGCAGTTACGGCTATGACCCCGACCCGGCGTATCGCTACGACCGCGGCTATGGCAACGGTGGCTACGGCGGCTACGGTGGCTACGGCGGCTACGGCGGCTATAGCGGCTACAACGGTTACGGTTACGGCGGCCACAATGGTCGCGTCGGCATCACGATCGGATTTGGAAACGGTGGCTACGGGCGCGGATACGGTTCCGGGTATGGTCGCGGCTACCGAGGGCGGCACATCCACCACCACGGTCGTTACTGTGGCCATCGCGGGTACGGCGGTCACTACTGAGATCGAATTTCAAGCTTGGAAACCGGGGGCCCGCGAGGGCCCCTTTTTCGTGGGCGGATTCCATGGGGTGCAACGGATCGACCCCCGCTTCTCCTGGTGGGTCTAGACTCCCGCGATGAGCGCGAGCACGGAGATGACGGCGAAGGACGACCCGGACGGCGGTCGACCCGACGTCGCGCAACTCGCGAGGTTCTTCGTCTCCCCCGAATCCATCGTGATCGTCAGCCGCGTGCGCGACCAGCGCATTGTCGACGTCAACCCGACGTTCGAGGCGGTCATCGGTATCGCGCATTGCGACGCCGTCGGCCGCACCGCGGTGGAACTGGGTCTCTGGCGCGACGAGCGCGCACGCCAGGCCGTGTTCGACCTGCTGCAGCAACGCGGCATGCTGGTACGCGAGCCAATCGCCGTGCGCGCGCGCGACGGCACGTATTACGACGGACTGATGAGCTGCGAGATCGTCACGCAGGACGAAGAGCGCTACGCATTCGCCCTGTTCCAGGACATCCGGCGATACGACGACCAGGTGCAGTCGCACGCACGCGAGCTCGAGAGTTTCCGCTCCCTGTTCGACGAGGCCGAGATCGGTGTCTACCGCCGCTGGCCACGCGGTCGCGGCTACGTGGATGTCAACCCGTCGCTGGTCGCGATGCTCGGTTACGAGTCGCCGGAACAACTCATGACCGAGCGCCGTCGCGACGTGGCCAGTGTTTACGCCGATCCGGACCACGGCGCGTGGGTGCATGCGACGCTCAAGCGGGACGGCCGCATCTCGCGGGTGCACTCCCTGCTGCGTCGCCGCGACGGGCGCACGATCTGGGTCAGCGAAAGTGCGCACGCCGTGCGCAATGCGGATGGGGACGTGCTGTTCTACGAGGGCACGCTGGCGGACATTGGCGCCGAAGTGGCCGCGCGGGAAGGGCACGAACAATCGGGACGCCTGTACCGGACACTGGTCGAGAACTGCCGCGACGGCGTGTTCCTGATGCAGCATGGCAACATCGTTTTCTGCAACGACGCCCTGGCGCGTGCGCTGGATTTCACTGCAGACGAGCTGATCGGAACCAGTTACCTCGACCGTGTGGACCCGGGCGATCTGCCCGCGCAGCTGCAGCGTCGCGCCGCCCGCGAGAGCGGATCCATGCAGGTGCAGGAGTTCGAGGTGCACCTGTTGCGGAAAGACGGCGCGAGTCGTGTGTTCGAGGTGCGCGCAGGCGCCGTCATGTTTCGCGGCGAGCCGGCGTCGACCGGGACGATGCGCGACGTCACCGAGATGCGGCTGCAGCAGGCGCGCCTCGCGGAAGCCGAAGAGCGCTACCGCAACGCGATCTGGGGAAGCGGCGACCGCCTGTTCGAGTGGGACCTGCAGTCCGGCGTGCTGGCGCACATTGCCACGGATTCGGAGCGCGAAGCAGACCTCGAATTCGCCATGCCCAGCGCGGAAGCACTGGCGAATTATGTTCACAACGAGGACCTCGCTGCCTACATCGCGTCCGTGGAAGATCACCTCGCCGGACGCAGCGACTATTTCGAAGCGACCTACCGGCTGCGCTCGCGCGATGGCGAATGGAAGTGGAAACTTGCGCGCGGCATGATCGTGACACGGGACGCGGACGGTCGGCCGCTGCGGGTGTCCGGAATGCAGAAGGACATCTCCAAGATCAAGGAAGTCGAGAGCGCACTGCTTGAACTCACCCGCGATCTCGACGCGCGCGTGCAGGAACGCACCCTCGAGTTGCAGGAGGAACGGCGCGGCCTCCAGGCCGCCAACGAACAGCTGACCGCAGCGATCAAGGCACTGCAAAGGACCCAGGACGAACTGATCGAGTCGGAAAAGATGGCTTCGCTCGGGCGGCTGGTCGCGGGCGTGGCGCATGAGGTCAACACGCCGCTCGGCGTCGGCTTGACTGCGATCTCGTTCCTGCGCGATCAGCTGCCGGGCATCGCCCGCGAGCTGCGCCAGCACTTGCCACCCGCCGCCGTCGAAGCGCTGATCGCTCCCGTGGAAAGCGCCGGCGCGATGACGCAGAGCAATCTGATGCGGGCGGCGAATCTCGTCAAGAGCTTCAAGCAGGTCGCCGTCGACCAGTCGACCTTGAGCATCCGGTCGGTCGACGTGCGCGAGTACCTCGAGGGTATTTTGCAATCCCTGCATCCATCGCTCAAGAAAGCGGGCCACCGGGTGACCATCGACTGCGAGCCGGAGGCGCAAATGGTGAGTCGGCCGGACGCGCTGTACCAGGTCGTGTCGAACCTGGTGATGAACTCCATCGCGCATGGATTCCCGGACGGACAGGTCGGCACGATCCGCATCCGCGCCGCGGTCGATACGGACCTGCTGCACCTGCGTTACGAGGACGACGGCACCGGCATGGATGCGCACATCGCCCGCCGCGTGTTCGAGCCATTCTTCACCACCCGTCGCGAACTCGGCGGCACCGGCCTCGGCATGCACATCGTCTACAACCTCGTGACGCAGGCCCTTGCCGGACGCATCGCGCTCGCGACGGCGCCGGGCAAGGGCGTGCGCTTCGACATGTGGTTGCCGATGGTGCATCCGGATGCGGACGAGATACCTGCACCCGCGACATCCGTGTCCCGGAACAGGAATGGCGACACCAGTGCGGTGCCCCCGCAGTAATCTGCGCCGTACCCAAGCGGCAGCTTGCCGGGACTTCTCGGGCTAGCGCAAACTTCAGTTCGTTCGAACTCGCCCGTTCCGCCGAGGCGATGCCGGCAACACCTGACTGTTCAAACCGCGATCGCGTCGCCTGCGGGTGACGCGATGGTCGTCCCGCCTGGTCGGGTATAAGCTCCGCGCGCCAAGCCCGCCCGCAGAACGGAGACCGCCATGCCGTTTTCCCGCCGACACTTCCTCGCCGCCAATGGCCTTGCTGCTTCGACTTCGCTGCTGCCGACGACGCTGCTCGCGGCCGTGCAGGCAGCGGAAGCGCAAGCGCCAGTGCTGCGACTTGACGACTGGAATCGCGTGCGCGCGCAGTTCCGCCTCGCCCCGGATTACCTGCACTTCGCCAGCTTCTTCATCGCGTCGCACCCGGAGCCGGTGCGTCAGGCGATCGAGACTTTTCGCGATGTGATCGATCGCAACCCATTCCTGGCCGTCGAACACGGCCTGTTCGGCGCCCCCGAGGAAAACCTGCCGCTCAAGGTGCGAGAGGACATCGCTGCTTATCTCGGCGGCCGCGCCGAGGAAATCGCGCTGACCGGCAACACGACCACGGGCCTCGCATTGATCTACAACGGCCTGTCGCTCGGGACTGATGACGAAGTTCTGCTCACCGAGCACGATCACTATTCTCACCACGAAGCCGCGCGGCTGGCCTGTGGGCGCAACGGCGCGTCGCTGCGCAAGATCCGGCTGTTCGAGGATTCCGCGCGCGCGACGAAGGATTCGGTCGTGGCGAGCATCCGCGCCGGCATCCAGGCGGAGACACGGGTCGTCGGCATCACGTGGGTGCATTCGAGCAGCGGCATCCGCCTGCCGGTACGCGACATCGCCGACGCAGTCGCGGAAATTAACCGCGAGCGTGCCGCGGATCGCCGCGTGCTGCTCGTGGTGGACGGCGTGCACGGCATCGGCGCGGTCGACGAGACGATCGCCGAGATGGGCTGCGACTTCTTCGCTGCCGGCACGCACAAGTGGATGTTCGCTCCACGCGGCACCGGGATTCTCTGGGCGAGCCCGGCAAACTGGGCACTGTTGCGGCCGACCATCCCTTCATTCACCAGCAATTCGACCTACGAGGCATGGATTCGCGGCGAGCCGCCTGCGTCGCCCAACACCGCGGACTGCGTCGCGCCCGGTGGCTTCCACGCCTTTGATCACCAGTGGGCGATGGGCGCGGCATTCCGGATGCACCTGCAGATGGGTCGGGCGCGGGTAGCGGAGCGCATCCGCGCGATGAACGACCAGTGCAAGCGCGAGCTCGCCAAGATTCCGGGCCTGCGTCTGCGCACTCCGCTGGATCCGTCGCTCTCGGCCGGCATCACGTGTTTCGAGATCGAGGGCAAGACGCCGGAGGACGTGGTGAAGGCCCTGCTCGCGAAAAAAATCATCGCCAGCACCTCGCCCTACGCCGTGACCTACGTGCGGCTTGCACCGAGTCTCGTCAATACGCCGGAGGAAGTGGACACGGCGATATCGGCGGTACGCGCCATCGCGCGCGCCTAACCCGGCCGTCCAGGAATGCCCCGCCGAAGCGGGGCATTGTCATCGCGCAACCGTCAGGCGGATCGACGGGCGTGGAGCATTCCGGCACCGGCGAGCAGTAGCCCGAGCAGCGCCAACCCGAGGAAACCGAGCGTCGGAATTCCCAACGACGCACCGAGCAGGATCGTGATGGAAAGACCGCTCGTGGCGCCTACACATCCGTTGGCATCGGTGGCCCGGATGGTGAAGGTGAATCTGCCCGTCGTGATCGGAGTGCCAGTAATCGCGCCCGTGGAAGGATTGAGCGTCAGGCCGTTCGGCAGTGCGCCCGCGCTTACTGCAAACGTGTAGGGCGCGACGCCGCCGGTCGCGGTGATCGTCTGGTTATAGGGCGCCCCCGCCATGGCCGGAGGCAGGGCCGCAGGGCTGAGCGTGATCACGGGACACCCGACCGAGGCGACACCGATCGAGTAGGCGCGGTTGCCGAGGCAACCATTCGCGTCTACCGCCGTGATCGAGAAATTGAATGTTCCCGGCGTGGTGGGAGATCCGGTGATCACGCCGGTCGCCGTGTTGAGCGTCAGTCCGGTCGGCAAGGTTCCGCTCGACACTGAAAACGTGTACGGAGCCATGCCGCCGCTGCCGGTCACGGTCTGGTTGTACGCCGTGCCGACGGTTGCGCTCGGTAGCGTCGCCGGGTTCACCGTGATGGTCGGGCACGCACCTGCAGGACCGCAGCGCGTGACGGAGCTGGTATCAAGTGTCACCGCGCCGTTGCGCGCCAGCGCCCGACCGGACAGTGTGGCCCCCGTCGTCAACGTGATGCTGGAGAGCGCGAGAATATTGCCCGCGAACGAACTGCCCGTGCCGAGCGTCGCTGACGAGCCAACCTGCCAGTACACGTTGGATGGACAGGTCGAGCCTCCGCTGTTGATCAGGACGACTCGGGCGCCGCTGGCGCTGGTAATGGTGCTGCCGATCTTGAACAGGAACAGCGAATTCGGGTTGCCCTGGAAATCCAGGGTCAGCGTGCCGGTCAATTGCGCCGAGGTCGAGAAGCAGTAGACGCCGGGAGTCAACGTGAGTCCGCCGAGGTTCTGACCGCTTAGGTCAACGTTGCATGCAGTACCCGCAACGGCGTTATATGCCGCGGTGAGATCGGTTTGCGCCTGTCCCGCGACTGCGTCGGCTGCATGTATCACCCCGCCGACGATTACGCCGGGCGGAAAGCCGGTCACCTGGGTACCCGGTGAGACACCCACATCGCCAGTGATGGAGCTGGCACCGGTATTGGTGACCGTGGAGCCACCGAGCACCGCGAAGTTCTGCGCAGTACCGAGGGTGACCTGTGCGAAGGCAGGAGCTGTCAGCAAGACGAGCGCGGCGAGCGCCCAGACCGCCGAGATGCCCGGGAATAACTTTTTCACTTGGAATTTCCCCTGAAATGAAACGAGAGCGTTTGCTTGCAAGGAAGGTACTCCAACGGCAGAGACCAAACTGAAGCACGTCACCGTTGCTTACCCCCAATTCATCAAGCAAGTTCCGGCGCGTTTGGGATCACTGCATCCCGCCGCTTGATCGCTCCACTAGACTCTGGCACATGGCCTTGCGGCCGGCTCGTCGGGGGGACGAAGCACATGTCGTGGCTGTTCGCGATCATCGGGGGTGTTCTGGGGGGCTCCCTGGCCGACACCTCCAGCGGCTTCATGGGCGTCGCCATCGGGCTCTTCGTCGGCTGGTTGTTTGGCTCGATCTCGCGGTTGAAGTCGCGTGTCTTGCAGCTCGAGAAGGCGCTCGCGCAATCTGCGCCGGCACCTGCGGCCGTCGATGCATCGAGTGTCAGACCCACGCCTGCAGAAACATTTCCCGCGTGGTCTGGATCCCCCGCCGACGCTGCGGTCGACTTTGCGCACTCGGAGGACAGGGCTGCGCCCGCGGCCCACGCCGCAGCGGCGAGCACCCGGGATCTCGAGGGCGGTTCGCGCGAAGCCGCCCGAGCGTCCAACGCGAAGCGCACTGCCGGCATTGCCGACAGCACTAACCGGATTGATGCAGAGCTGCGCGCACCTTCACTGGCGGAGCGAGCGATCGCCTTCGTCAAGCGCTGGTTTTCCGAAGGCAACCTGCCAGTCAGGATCGGCATGCTGTTGCTGTTCTTCGGGATCGCCGCGTTGCTGAAGTACGCGGTCGACCAGGGCATGCTGGTGCTGCCGGTAGAGATGTGGTTTGCGCTCGTCGCGGCGGTCGCCGTCGCCGGGCTCATCTTCGGCTGGCGGCAGCGCGAAACGCGGCGGGCATTCGGGCTCGCGCTGCAAGGCGGCGCGATCGGCGTCCTCCTGCTGACTGTGTTCGCGGCGTTCCGCCTCTACCAGTTGCTGCCGGCCGGTCTGGCGCTCGGACTCATTGTGTTCCTCGTGGCCGCCAGCGCACTCCTGGCCGTGCTGCAAAAC
>JBKJSW010000092.1:0-3874 GCA_046595765.1 Ahniellaceae bacterium | reverse complement strand
ACCGACCGGTGGCGGTATTGCGCAGACTCCGGTTCCGGCGCTCGATGGCAAGATGGTGCTGGTGCTGCTCGGCCTCGTCTCGGCCTTCGGCATGATGGCGCTGCGTCAGCGTCAGGCGTAAGCACTGACGACAAGGGAGGCGCCCCGCGCGCCGCCCTGTGTTCCAGACAACGCCCGCCTCGCGCGGGCGTTGTCTTTTGGATTCCCCGATGGAGCGCGATGAGCTCTTGCCGGGGAAGGCGACACGGGCGCACTGCCCGAAACTGTCACCCCGCACACTATGATGCGCCCCCGCTTGCCGTCGTCGATTCCCCCTTCATGTCCGCACACCTGACCGAGACCGCGCGCCGACGCACTTTTGCGATCGTGTCGCATCCGGACGCGGGCAAGACCACGTTGACCGAGAAGCTGCTGCTGTTCGGTGGCGCGATCCAGATGGCGGGCAGCGTCAAATCGCGCAAGGCAGCGCGGCACGCCACTTCGGACTGGATGGCACTTGAGAAAGAGCGCGGCATTTCGGTGACGGCCTCCGTCATGCAATTCCCGTACGAAGGCAGCATCGTCAACCTGGTCGATACACCGGGTCATGCCGACTTCTCCGAGGACACCTACCGCGTGCTCACCGCGGTCGACTCCGCGCTCATGGTCATCGACGTCGCCAAGGGTGTCGAGGAACGGACCATCAAGCTCATGGACGTGTGCCGACTCCGCGACACCCCGATCATGACTTTCATCAACAAGCTCGACCGGGAAGGGCGTCCACCCATCGAACTGCTGGACGAGATCGAGCATGTGCTGGGTATCCAGTGCGCACCCATCACCTGGCCCATCGGCATGGGCCAGCGCCTGAAAGGCGTGGTGCACCTCATGACCGGAGAAGTGCACCTGTTCGAGCAAGGTCGCAATTTCACCCGGCAGGACTCGACCATCTATCCCTCGATTGAAGATGCGGAGCTCGGGACGAGGATCGGCCCTGAACTCATGCGCGAATTGCGCGAGGAACTTGAACTTGTCGAAGGCGCCTCGCATCCCTTCGATCCCGAGGCGTATCTGGCAGGCCGTCAGAGCCCGGTCTTTTTCGGTTCCGCGGTCAACAACTTCGGGGTCCAGCTGCTGCTCGATTTCTTCGTCGAGCATGCGCCATCGCCGCGGCCGCGCGAAACCACGTCGCGGGTTGTCGATCCGGGCGAGGAAGCGTTCTCGGGCTTCGTGTTCAAGATCCAGGCCAACATGGACCCACAGCACCGCGACCGTGTGGCATTCCTCCGGGTGTGTTCCGGACAGTACGAATCCGGCATGAAGGCGCTGCACGTGCGCGCCGACAAGGAGGTCAAGCTCGCCAACGCGCTCACTTTCATGGCCAGCGACCGTGAGATCGTCGAGCGCGCATTCCCGGGCGACGTGATCGGCCTGCACAACCACGGGACGATTTCGATCGGGGATACTTTCAGCGCGGGCGAGAAGCTCGCGTTCACCGGCATTCCGAACTTCGCGCCCGAATTGTTCCGGCGCGCACGGCTGCGCGACCCGCTGCGCCTCAAGCAATTGCAGAAGGGCCTTGCACAGCTCAGCGAGGAAGGCGCCACGCAGTTTTTCCGGCCGCTGATGTCGAACGACCTGATCCTGGGCGCCGTGGGAACGTTGCAATTCGAGGTCGTCGCGTACCGGCTGCGCGACGAATATGGCGTCGATGCCTCGTTCGAGGCAGTCGCGGTGAACACGGCGCGCTGGGTACGCGGGTCCGACGCGAAGAAAATCGCGGAGTTCCGCGAGAAGGCCGCGATGAATCTCTCGCTCGACGCCGCGGGTGAACTGGTCTACCTCGCGCCGACCCGAGTCAATCTGCAGCTGATTCAGGAGCGCTGGCCGCAACTGGAGTTCGCGGCGACTCGGGAGCACGCGCACGCGATGGCCACCTAGCGGATCGCGACTTCTGCGGTGAACCGAGTGGTCGCGCTGACGCCCGCCTTGCGTAGAGCGGAGCTTTCTCAGCTGCTCTTGCTCTTCGGAATTCGTAGCCGAGCACGCTCGGCTCTACAACGGCCAACGTCACCAGCTTTTGTAGAGCGGAGCTATGCTCCGCTGGTACTTGCGGCAACCTTCAGCCGAGCACGGCTCGGCGCTACGACGGCCGGCGGGCGTTCGCCGACGCGCGCCACTCGCGCGCAAGCGCGTCGGCTCACCCATCCAGGCTGTCGTCGAAAATCGGGTCGACTGCGGGCGCCGGGGCCGCGGCAACCATTGATACATCGGCTTCGGCGAACAGAATGTCGTCTGAAGCAAGCTGCGAGGAAGATTTTGCGGAACGATCCGCCACGGCTGGCCGCAGCGCGGCTTGCCCCTGCTGCCGCAGTCCGACCACGCATACGGCGAGGCCCGCCGCAGCGGCGAGCGACACCCAGCCCCAACGATGTGCACGTGACGTCTCGCGCATTTCGTTCGAGCCTGCTCGGCGCAGGTCAGCGGCCGCCGCGGTCGACCAGGGCAATAATTCGCGAGCGATGTGGTGCAGGGCGCGCGCGTCCGGCGTGTGCGCCAGACGTTCCAGCAGTTCTGGATCAACCGCGCCGCCAACGTCCAGCTGCCGCAGGTCCTGCGCGTCGACGCCCTCGGAGTCGCGACGCAGTCCGCCCCGGTACAGGGCGGACAGGCTGCGCTGGGTCAAGCTGTCGTCAGTCATCGAATTCTCCAAAGCCACGTTGCCGCAAGTTTTCCCGCACCAGCGCAAGCCCACGTTCCGCCAACTTGCGCGCAGCCTCACCGCTGATCCCCATCAAGTCTCCGCATTCCTTTGCCGCAAATCCCTGCAACGTGAAAGCCACTGCCAGCCGCCGCTGCTGGGGGAGTTCCGCCAGGGCCGCGTTCAGCGCGTTCGAAACCGCGTTTGAACGAGCGTCCTGCTCCGGCCCGCCGCGTTGCACTAAGCCTTCGGGCAGCGCGTCATGCCCCTCCTCGCCGAACTCCTCCACCGAGTCGGACCTCGGCGGCGACCTCCGGACGGCGTCCACCACAACGCTCAAGACCGTCTGCTGTAGATAAGACGCAGAAAATGCGGCATTCCGGTCACGCTGCACCGCCCGCCACAGGCGGATCCTCACTTCCTGCGCGAGATCGTCGGGATCGAGCGCGGCACTGCGGTGGCAATGCCGCTCGATCAGTGCCCGCAGGCGAATGGTGTGGCGTCGCAGCAGGACCTCCAGCGCGTCGTCCACCGCGCGGCGGTCGGTCACCGCCGGCTCAGATCGAGCACTTCAACTCGAGATGTACTGCTTGAGCTGATCGATCTCGACGGCCTGGTCGGCGAGCATGCGCTTCACCAGATCGCCGATCGACACCACACCCAGGATGGCGCCGTCGGCCACCACCGCCAGGTGGCGAATGCGCTGGTCGGTCATGAGCCGCATGCAGGTATGGATTCCCGTCGAAGGCTGCACCGACACCACGGGCGCACTCATGATGTCGGTGACGGGCGTGTCGTGCGACGCGCGGCCCAGCAATACCACCTTGCGCGCGTAGTCGCGTTCGGAAAGGATGCCGATCAGCTCGTCGCCGCGCATGACCAGCACGGAACCGATACCGGCATCGGCCATGACGCGCAGCGCTTCCAGAACCGGTTGCTCAGGCGCGACGGCAAACACCGCCCCGCCCTTTTCGCCCAGCAGATCCTTGACCGTCGACATCATGGCCTCGCGTCACGACAGCGATCTCCATTGTAGCGGGGCGACGCCGCGCAGCGCGCCGTCCGCGCGCCGAATATGGGGGAAGAAGGAACCGGCGCGGGTGGCGGCACGGATCGCGCAACTCCACCCTGTTGCGTGCGCATGCCTGCGGCAGCGTGGATCGCGTATCGCGCTGTCGCTATCATCCGGCGGAC
>JBKJSW010000065.1:0-4782 GCA_046595765.1 Ahniellaceae bacterium | reverse complement strand
AGAACAGGTTGTAGAACAGGTTCAGCGCGGCATCCTTGGTCGGCGGCTCGCCCGGACGCATCATCCGGTACATCTCCAACACGCTGCGCATCGACCCGTCGCGCACGCAGCTCGAGGCGCTGGTCGAGATCTACCGGATGATGCGTCCGGGCGAGCCGCCGACCAAGGAAGCCGCGCAGAACCTGTTCTTCAACCTGTTCTTCACGTTCGAGCGTTACGATCTTTCGGGCGTGGGTCGAATGAAATTCAACCGCCGGGTAGGTCGCAAGGCCACCACCGGCGCTGGTGTGCTCTACGACCACAGCTATTTCAAGGATCGCAACGAGGAGTCCTGCAAGGGCCTCGTCTCGTCGCTCGGCGAAACGTCGGACATCCTCGACGTGCTGCGCGTGCTGATCGACATCCGCAACGGCAAGGGCATCGTCGACGACATCGACCACCTCGGAAACCGCCGTGTGCGCTCAGTCGGCGAAATGGCCGAGAACGTGTTCCGCGTCGGCCTCGTCCGCGTCGAGCGCGCGGTCAAGGAGCGGCTGAGCCTCGCCGAAAGCGAAGGCCTGACGCCGCAGGAACTCATCAACGCCAAGCCGGTGGCGGCGGCGGTGAAGGAATTCTTCGGTTCGTCGCAGCTGTCGCAGTTCATGGACCAGAACAATCCGTTGTCCGAGGTGACGCACAAGCGTCGTGTGTCGGCCCTCGGGCCGGGTGGCCTGACGCGCGAGCGCGCCGGGTTCGAAGTGCGCGACGTGCATCCGACGCATTACGGTCGCGTCTGCACCATCGAGACGCCGGAAGGTCCGAACATCGGCCTGATCAACTCGCTCGCGGTTTACGCGCGCACCAATTCCTACGGGTTCCTCGAAACTCCGTTCCGCAAGGTCATCAACGGCCGCGTGACTGATGACGTCGATTTCCTGTCGGCGATTGAAGAGGCCGAGTTCGCCATCGCGCAGGCCAACGCCGTGCTCGACAAGAACAACGGCTTCGTGGATGCGTACGTTTCCTGCCGCGCGCAGGGTGAAACCCTGCTCAAGGCGCCCGCGGACATCCAGTACATGGACGTTTCGCCAATGCAGACGGTCTCCGTCGCGGCGGCGCTGGTCCCGTTCCTCGAGCATGACGACGCAAACCGCGCGCTCATGGGCGCCAACATGCAACGCCAGGCGGTCCCGACCCTGCGTGCCGACACGCCGCTGGTCGGCACCGGCATCGAGCGTGCGGTTGCGCGCGATTCGGGCGTCATCGTGCAGGCGCTGCGTGGCGGCGTGATCGACCAGGTCGATGCCGCGCGCATCGTGGTGCGCGCGCACGAAGCCGAGGTCGATGCCAACGACGCGGGTGTCGATATCTACACGCTCACCAAGTACACCCGCACCAACCAGAACACCTGCTTTAACCAGGTCCCCCTGGTCAAGGTCGGAGACGTGGTCGCGATTGGCGACGTGCTCGCCGACGGGCCTTCGACCGACATGGGCGAACTGGCGCTCGGTCAGAACATGCTGGTCGCGTTCATGCCGTGGAACGGCTACAACTTCGAGGACTCGATCCTCCTGTCGGAGCGCGTGGTCCAGGAAGACCGCTACACCACGATCCACATCGAGGAACTCTCGTGCGTGGCCCGCGATACCAAGCTCGGGCCGGAGGAGATCACCGCCGACATCCCCAACGTGGGCGAGCAGGCACTGGCGCGTCTCGACGAATCGGGCGTGGTCTACATCGGTGCTGAGGTCAAGGCCGGCGACATCATGGTCGGCAAGGTCACGCCGAAGGGCGAGAGCCAGTTGACGCCGGAAGAAAAGCTCCTGCGTGCGATCTTCGGCGAGAAGGCATCCGACGTGAAGGACTCCTCGCTGCGCGTCCCTCCGGGCATGGACGGCACCGTCATCGATGTGCAGGTCTTCACCCGCGATGGCATCGAGAAGGACAAGCGCGCCCAGCAGATCGAGAAGGCCGAGATCGCGCGCGTCAAGAAGGACTTCGACGACCAGTTCCGCATCCTCGAGGGCGCGATCTACTCGCGCCTGCGCAGCCAGCTCACTGGCAAGGTTGCCACTGGCGGCCCGCAGGGCCTCAAGAAAGGCGCGGCGATCGAGTCGGGTTACCTCGACCAGCTCAAGAAGGACGAGTGGTTCCAGATCCGCATGAAGGACGAGGCCGAGTCCGACGCGATCGAGCGTGCCGAAGAGCAGATCAAGGAACACCGGGCCGCGTTCGACAAGCGCTTCAACGACAAGCGCGCCAAGATCACCGCGGGCGACGATCTTGCCCCGGGCGTCATCAAGATGGTCAAGGTGTATCTGGCGGTCAAGCGCCGGATCCAGCCGGGCGACAAGATGGCAGGCCGCCACGGCAACAAGGGCGTCGTGTCGACGATCGTGCCGGTCGAGGACATGCCGTTCATGCGGGACGGCAACTCGGTCGACATCGTGCTCAATCCGCTCGGCGTGCCGAGTCGAATGAACATCGGCCAGATCCTTGAAACCCACCTCGGCTGGGCCGCCAAGGGCCTCGGACAGAAGCTCCAGAAGATGCTGGACGAACACCGCAAGGTGGCGGAGGTGCGCAAATTCCTCGACCAGATCTACAACGAAAGCGGTGGCCAGAGGGCGGATATCAAGTCGCTCAACGACAACGAGCTCGACGTGCTCGCGCGCAACCTGACCAAGGGCGTGCCGATGGCAAGCCCGGTGTTCGATGGTGCGCACGAGTCCGAGATCAAGCGCATGTTGAAGCTGGCCGAGCTTCCGGAGTCCGGACAGACGACCTTGTTCGACGGACGCACGGGCGAGGCCTTCGATCGCGAAGTCACGGTCGGCTACATGTACATGCTGAAGCTCAACCACCTGGTCGACGACAAGATGCACGCGCGTTCGACCGGTCCGTACTCGCTCGTGACCCAGCAGCCGCTGGGTGGCAAGGCGCAGTTCGGCGGGCAGCGCTTCGGCGAGATGGAGGTCTGGGCGCTCGAGGCTTACGGCGCGGCGCACACCCTCCAGGAAATGCTTACGGTCAAGTCCGACGACGTGGGCGGTCGCAACCAGATGTACAAGAACATCGTCGATGCGAACCACGAGATGGCCGCCGGCATGCCGGAGTCGTTCAACGTGCTGGTCAAGGAGATCCGATCGCTCGGAATCAACATCGAGCTGGATACGGACTGACCCTCGGCCTTACGGAGAAATTTGAATGAAAGATTTATTGAACCTGTTCAACCCGCAGCGGCCGACGCTCGACTTCGACGCGATCAAGATCGCGCTGGCGTCGCCCGACCTCATCCGCTCGTGGTCCTACGGCGAAGTGAAGAAGCCGGAAACCATCAACTACCGGACCTTCAAGCCGGAACGCGATGGCCTGTTCTGCGCCTCGATCTTCGGCCCGATCAAGGACTACGAGTGCCTCTGCGGCAAGTACAAGCGCATGAAGCACCGCGGCGTGGTGTGCGAAAAGTGCGGCACCGAGGTCACGCTGGCCAAGGTCCGTCGCGAACGCATGGGCCACATCGAGCTCGCGAGCCCGACCGCGCACATCTGGTTCCTGAAGTCGCTGCCGTCGCGCATCGGCCTCATGCTCGACATGACGCTGCGCGACATCGAACGCATCCTGTACTTCGAAGCGTACGTCGTCATCGATCCGGGCATGACCCCGCTTGAGCGCGGCAACATCCTGACCGAGGACATGTACCTCAATGCGGTCGAGGAACATGGCGACGAATTCGACGCCCGCATGGGCGCAGAGGCCGTGCACGAGTTGTTGAAGACCCTCGACCTGCCGTCCGAACTGGTGCGCCTGCGTGAGGAAATGGCCGCGACGGGTTCCGAGACCAAGCTCAAGCGTCTGAGCAAGCGCATCAAGCTTGTCGAGGCGTTCCTGGCGTCGGGTAACCGTCCGGAGTGGATGGTGTTGACGGTGCTTCCCGTGCTGCCGCCGGACCTGCGTCCGCTGGTGCCGCTGGATGGCGGCCGCTTCGCGACTTCGGATCTAAACGACCTGTACCGTCGCGTCATCAACCGCAACAACCGCCTGAAGCGCCTGCTCGAGCTCGCCGCACCCGACATCATCGTGCGCAATGAGAAGCGCATGCTGCAGGAAGCGGTCGATGCCCTCATGGATAACGGCCGACGTGGCCGTGCCATCACCGGCACCAACAAGCGTCCGCTCAAGTCGCTCGCCGACATGATCAAGGGCAAACAGGGCCGCTTCCGCCAGAACCTGCTCGGCAAGCGTGTCGACTACTCGGGCCGTTCGGTCATCGTGGTCGGCCCTGAGCTCAAGCTGCACGAGTGCGGCCTGCCGAAGAAGATGGCGCTCGAGCTGTTCAAGCCCTTCATCTTCTCGAAGCTGCAGACGCGCGGACTTGCCACCACCATCAAGGCGGCGAAGAAGCTGGTCGAGCGCGAATCGGCCGAGGTGTGGGACATCCTCGAAGAGGTGATCCGCGAGCATCCGGTGCTGTTGAACCGCGCACCGACGCTGCATCGCCTCGGTATCCAGGCGTTCGAACCAGTGCTGGTCGAAGGCAAGGCCATCCAGCTGCATCCGCTGGTCTGCACCGCGTTCAACGCCGACTTCGACGGCGACCAGATGGCCGTGCACGTGCCGCTCTCGCTGGAAGCGCAGCTGGAAGCACGCGCACTCATGATGTCGTCGAACAACATCCTGTCGCCGGCCAATGGCGAGCCCATTATTGTTCCGACGCAAGACGTTGTGCTGGGCCTGTACTACATGACCCGCGCACTGGAAAACAAGAAAGGCGAGGGCATGGCCTTCGCCAACGTCTCCGAA
>JBKJSW010000393.1:0-2539 GCA_046595765.1 Ahniellaceae bacterium | reverse complement strand
CTCTTCGTGTTCGTCGCTGCCGTGCAACGGGTGCGCGGCGGGTTCGATCTGCGAAACCGCCGCGATGAAGCTGTACCCGGTCCCGTGCACGGTCCGGATCAGGCGCGGATGGTCGGCGTCGTCGCCGAGCGCGCGGCGCAACATCGCAATGACGCGATTGAGCACCGCAGGCGTGACGTGGCGGTGACCCCATACCGCATCGAGAAGGGTATCGCGCGAGACCGCAGCGCCAGCGTTGTGCAACAGCTCGAGCAGCACGCCATAGGCCTTCGGCTCGAGCGGAACCTCGAGTCCCGCCTTCGTAACCCGGTGTCCACGCGCATCGACGACGACATCCTCGAACGCATAGCTGACCAGTGCGGGGGGCACGTCGGACGTCATCGCAAGCCCTGCATGGCCGGGGTTCCGGACGCCACGAACGATAACAAAACCGCGCCCGATCAGAGTAGACCTTTCGAAGTGCTCGCGGCGCAGCGTCGGAGAAATCGGCGGAGGCTGCTTTCCCGCAATCCGACCCCGATCTCCCTCGCCGCTCGCCCTCAGTAAATCTCGTACTCGAGTTCGAATCGCAGCGTGATATCGGGGGCAGCATCCGTGAGGCCGGCCAGAACCGCCGCGTCGTACACCAGCTTTTTGCCACCACCCAGGCTGGTCGCGCCGAAGATCGCCGGGCCGACGCTATGGCTGGTTTCGCTGCCGATCTCCGACACGTCGCCGAAGCCACCGAACGCCTGGAGGCCAAACTCGTGCAGCGGGTTGCCGCGCCAGCGCAACTGCGCGCGATAGTCGAGCTCGATCTCGTCTCCGGCGCCGTTGCCGACGCCGCGCTCGAACAGCAGGTTGAAGTTGGCCTGGGTGCGGCCGATGTCTTTCTGGAACATGGGGCCGATCACGAATTCGTCGGGCTCACCATGGGCACGCACCCACTCGTACTTCACGAACAAGCCCACGTCGACCCAGTACTGGCCCTGTTCCGTGAGTTGGAAGACGTTCTCCCACTCCAACGCCTCGAGCTTGCCGCCCTCGCCCGACACGCCGGAGTACTCCGCGACGATTTCGGTGAACCAGCGCGGCGTGAACGCATGCCCGATATCGAGCACGAACGCGTGCTCGTTCGGAGCGCCACCGCCGTTGTCGCGGAAGCCACCGCGGAATTCCAGCTCGGTTTCGCCGTCGACCACGATCGGCGTGTAAACCCGGTCGGCCGGTCCTGCTGTTGCGACGGCGGGTGCCAGCGCTGCGAGCGTGAGAGCTGTGCCGATCAGGTGGCCAATTGCCGTATTGCCGGTGGTCTGCCCCATATCTTCATTCCAATGGCGATCAAAAATAGGGTGGCCGCGTAGAACGCGAGCTGCATGCCCGCCGGTCTGGCGTCGTAACCCACCAGAACGTGCAGCAGTTGACCGAAGACAGACTGGTCCGACACGATCGCCGAGCTGTCCCACAGGCGTGGGTGCAGCGCCGGCAGCAGGTCGGCCTGGATCAGGAAACGTGCCGCGCTCGAAGCCATGCCCGCCGCGAGCAGCAACAGCAACCAATTGGTCGCACTGAAGAAATGTCGCAGCGGGATGCGCAGCAAACCGAAATAGAGCGCAAACCCGAGTACTGCGCCGACCACGACACCGCCCAGCGAACCGAGGGCGAGGCCGGCGCGCGACGTGCCATCCGCGGCCATGCCGTACAGGAACAACACGACTTCCGAACCCTCGCGCAGCACCGCGATCGCGATCACCACGATCAACGCCGATAGCGGGCGCGAACCGCCGCGCACCGCGTCGCCGACCGCGCGTGAGTCCAGGGCGAGCTTTCGCCCGTGGCTTGACATCCAGATTGCGTGCCACGCGATCATGAAGACGGCGGCGAGCAGCACGCCCGCGTTGAAGATCTCCTGGCCGACGCCGCTGGCAGCGTCGGCGATGCGACCCGCGAACAACGCGACCAGCACCGCGCCAGCAATGCCCGCGAGCAACCCGATGCTGACGAAGCGCCCGCGTCCGGCGATGCCGCGCGTGGCCGCGCACACCACGCTGATGATCAGCGCGGCCTCGAGCACTTCGCGAAATACCAGTACGCCGATCCCGAACATTGTGGCGATCCTCGATCAGGTCTATTCGGCGATCAGCGCGCCCTGCGCCGAATCCATATGGAACTCACCGAAGAACGGATAGCGCCCCGCCTTGAGCGGCCCGACGAACACGATGATCGTGCTCGAGCCCGCGACCACCTTCTCGCGGTTGAGTTCGTGGCTTTCGAACTCTTCGGCACCCCGATCCTGGTTCTCGATGATGAGCTTGAGTTTTTTCCCCGCAGCGACCCTGATCTCGGCGGGCTCGAACTTGTGGTTCTTGATCACGATGCGGTGCTCGGTCTGGGCCTGAACGAACGGCGCTGCGCTGGCGAGAAGAACTGCGAGATAAAGGGGGCGCATGCGCGAATTCCTTGCTTCGTGGTCAGGGGGCGCTGCGAATGATAATGGTTCGCATTAACAAGCACAACGGTGGAGACTCGGCCCCCAGGTGTCGCTTACGTTTTGGTCACG
>JBKJSW010000293.1:0-7265 GCA_046595765.1 Ahniellaceae bacterium | reverse complement strand
CTGCGCGCCGATCTTCGCGTCCTTCGCCCACGCCGGGATCAGTCCCCAGCGCATCGGCACTACGCGCGCATCGGCAGCGGCCTCATGTTCGGCAACGAGCACCGGCCCGACCTGAGTCGGTGCAAAGTTGTAGGTGGCGATCGGCTCGGCGGCGTCCGTTGCCAACAGGACCAGCGGCTGGGAGAACGCATGGATGTCCGCCCAGGAAGCCAGGAATGTCGTCCTTCCGCACATGCTCGTCGCCGATCCAGGCCTGTGCTCAGCGCGACATTTCCGCGTCGGACGGCAGCACCACGTCGCGCGCGGAGAGGGTGGCCAGCGCGAGTCGATCGCGCCCCGCGCCTTTGGCGCGGTAGAGGGCCTGGTCCGCGGACCACAGTGATTGCGCGGCCGAGGTGTCCGCGTCGGGGACGATCGCGGCGACTCCGATGCTCAGGGTGACGCGGGGACCGGCGGGGGAGGTGAGGTGGGAAATACCGAGCTGCCGCACCGCCTCCAGCAGTCGCGCGGCCTCCAGCAGCGCATCTTCGACGCTGCGATCCGACAGCAGCAACACGAACTCCTCACCGCCATAGCGTGCCGCGATGTCGACGCCCGGTCGCGCGTGTGCCTGCAGCACAGCCGCCACGCGAATGAGGGCGGCGTCGCCCGCCTGGTGGCCGTACGTGTCGTTGTAGTTCTTGAACGCATCGATGTCGCACAGGAGCAAGGCCAGCGATGCGCCGCGCTGCTGGTGGTCGTCCCACATCCGCGCCAGTGCGGCGTCAAAGGTCGAGCGATTGCCGATTCCGGTGAGCCCGTCGAGCGAAGCAAGGCTTGTCAGTGCGGCATTGGCCTCGCGCAGTTCGTTGGTGCGTTCGGCGACGACGCGCGTCAGTTCCCTTTCCTTGGCACGCACCCGCCAGAGGCGCACGCGGAACACAGCCATGAGCGCGGCGAGCGCGACGACCGCCAACAGGGCACGGAACCAGTTCGTCTGGTGGAAGTAGGGTGTGATGGAGAAGGCGAGGGTGTCTCCGCTTTCGTTCCACACGCCGTCGTTGTTGGACGCAGTTACCCGGAACACGTAGTTGCCCGGGCTGAGGTTCGTGTAGTAGGCAACACGGCGCGAATCGGCATCGACCCAGTCGCGGTCGACGCCGTCGAGCCGATAGCGATAGCGCACCGCGGCGGGCGAAACGTAACTCATGGCCGCATAGTGGAACTCGAGCTTCTCGACGCCCGGTGCAAGGCGGCGGACCTTGTCCCGCTCGGTTGCCACCGTATCGACCACGACGCGCTCGATCGACACCAGCGGCTGCACGTCGTTGCGGCGCAGGTGCGCCGGGTCGACCACCACCACGCCGCGCGTCGTCCCGAACCAGAGGCGACCGTCGCGGCCGCGAGCGCCTGGAGATTGCGACGCGCCGTTGGCCTGGCTCGATAGCATGCCGTCGTGCTTGCCGAACCACTGGGGGCGCAGCGCCGGAATCGCGCCACGGTCGTAGGCGACGAAATCCGACTGCGCCATGCGCGCGATGCCGCGATTGGAGCTGGTCCAGAAATTTCCCAGGCCGTCGTCAAGCACGGTGAAGAGATCGTCGTCGTAAAGTCCGTCGGCCTCGGTGTAGCGGGTCAGCGTGCCGTTGCGCAGGCGCATCAAGCCCTTGCTCGTGCCCATCCACATGGCATCGGAGGTCTCGTGGAAAGCGAACACGCTGGTGTTCGGCAAGCCGTCGGTACCACAGCGATCCACGCTTCCCGCCGACAGGCATTGCAGGCCGCTGCGCTGTCCGATCCAGAGCCTGCCGTTGCGATCCTGGTGCAATGAGCGGATGTCGTTGGGTCCGGTCGAGCGGATGAATTCAGCGCGGTCGTCGCGCAGGAAGGCCAGCCCCCCGGAGGTTCCGATCCACAAACCCTTGCCGCCATCGGACGCCATCGCAAAGACGATCGCGCCCGGCAATCCGGAGTGCTTTCCCCAGCTTGCAACACCCCCATCGGGACTGAGCCGGCTCAGTCCGGCGATCGAACCCACCCACAGAGCGCCGCTCGCGTCCCCGTGCAACGAGCGGATGAAGGTGCTCGGCAGGCGTGAATTGTGTTCGTAGGGAACGAGGGAGCCGCCGCGCACCCGCGCCAATCCGGCGCCATCGGTGCCTGCCCACAACACGCCGGCGTGGTCCTCGAGGACTGCGCGGACGGAGTTGGAGTCCAGTGCGCCAACCGTGGTCGCGAGTTTGGAGTCGCTGATGCGGTGCACGCCGGAGGTCGTGGCTCCGATCCAGAGGTTGCCTTCACGATCCTCGAACATGGACCGCACGACGTCGTGGCTCAGACCCTCGATGTCCTGGTCACAGCCGAAACCCGTGGTATTCAGTCGGCAGAGCCCCAGGCCGTCGGCCGTAGCCCAGAGGTTGCCGGCACGATCGCCGAGCAGCGCATAGATGCGCTTGCCGACGAGCCCTGCGGCGGCGGGTTCCGGCTCGAATCGCCCGTCGCGGTAGCGGACCAGACCCGCCTGCGTGCCTACCCACAACACCCCATCGCGATCGAACTGCACGGCGAACACGCCGAGGTCCGGAAGGCCGTCGGCGATGCCGAGTGCCTCGATACGGCCATCGTGGAAGTGCACGACGCCGGCACCGTCCATGGCGACCCACACGCCACCGTTCGCATCCGCCGTCATCGCACGGATCGGCACGCGGGCGATGCCTTCGGCCTCGCCGAACAACGTCGAGCCCGTTGCATCGCGTCGCAGCACGCCCGCGTTCGTCCCCAACCACAGCGCGCCACGGGTGTCTTCGGCGATGGCGAATACGCTCTCGACGACGGCCGGCAACTCCACGCGTTCGGGGATCAAACCGTTGCCGCGGATTCGATACAGACCGCCGTTGAGCGTGGCGACCCACAGCGTTCCGGTGCCGTCTTCCAGCAGCGCGGTGATCGCCGTGCTTTCCAGCGTCTTTGCGTTGCGCTTGTCGATGACCTGGAATTCAGCACCGCTGTGCCGCGCAATGCCGCCATAGGTGGCAAACCACATGGAGCCGTCCCGACGCTGCACGATCGCGAGCACGGTGTTCTGCGGCAGCTGTTCCTGGTACCACGCGTGGGCGTACTGCTGGATGGCACGTTGGGGATCGAGGGCCAGCACCGGGGCGGCAACGCCGCAGGCGCCCACGAGCGCAATCGCCGCAGAGATCCCGGCGAACAGGTGCTGCAACACCCGATTTTTCCCGCAGGTCACAGATGCATGGCCAAGCCGAAGCTCGAGCGTCCTGGGGACGCAGGTCTGCGATGGCCGCGCGCGGCACTGGGTTGATTCCGCGTCATGGAGGCTCCCGTTGCGCGCACGCTATCCACCGTGGGCCGCGCGCGCAAGCAACGTGTGTCGCGCCGCGGGAAGTCTGCGCTCGCCAGGATGCCGCTACCGCCGTATTGCGGCCCCATGTGCAAGACTGCCGGCGCGTCCGGTGCGCCACCTCGTGGGAGGCCACCGGCCGTCGCTTCGTCTGCTCAGACCCACGCCAGTATCCAACAGGGGAAATCATGGAAATCAGTAATCTCGACAGCATGCCGGGCAAGACCATCGTCAAGCACCTCGGACTCGTGCAGGGTTCGACGGTGCGCAGCAAGCATGCCGGCAAGGACATCCTCGCGGGCCTCAAGAATTTCGTGGGCGGCGAGCTCAAGTCGTATACCCAGCTGTTGAACGAATCGCGCGCCGAGGCCACCGACCGGATGTTGGCGCAGGCGGCGGCGGTGGGCGCCAATGCCGTGCTCAACGTACGCTTCTCGACCTCGAACATCGCTTCCGGCGCGGCCGAGGTCATGGCCTACGGAACGGCGGTGGTGGTGCAATAGCCATGGAGATGATCGTCCAGTTCTCCATCGTCTTGGGCCTGCTGCTGGTCGGCCTGGTATTCGGGCGCATGGCGGAGAAACGCCACTTCCGGGAGATCGTTGCCAAGGAAGCGAGTCTCGCCGACATCCTGGTGTTCAACGAGCCGCGCCTTCCGGCGTCGCGAACGTTCCACCAGGCGCAGCTGGTGACGGGCTCCGTGGTGATCGCCGAGGATTATTTCAAGCGTGTCGCTGCAGCTTTGAAGGGTCTGGTCGGCGGGCGGCTCACTGCATACGAGTCGCTCATGGACCGCGGTCGGCGAGAAGCGGTCGTGCGCATGAAAGAGGAGGCGCGTCGTCTCGGCGCCACCATGATCTTCAATGTGCGCTTCGAGACCGCCTCGCTTTCCGAGGACCACAGCGGCAAGCAGGTGATGTTTTCCGCGGAGTTCCTTGCCTACGGCACGGCCGTGTCTGCCGCGCCAGGCTGATGAGTTACGAGAATCCGCCGGTACCGCACGAGGTCAATGTCTCGCGCGAGAGCGTGCCGGCGGAGTTCCTGAAACTGGCTCTGGGATTGGCTCTGGTCATCGTGTTCGTGACCGGTCTGCTGTTCATCGCCGGCGGTTGGCTGGCGCGGTTCGTTCCGTACTCCATGGAGTCGGAATGGATTGGACAGCGGGTGCTTGGCGTGGCAATGCTCGAACAGGACGTACGCGGCGATCCTGCCCAGTCGGCGGCGATCCGCACGTACGTGCGCAAAGTGGCGCAGCGAATGTCGGGCGCCATGCATCTGCCAGCCGGGATGCGCCTCCGCGTGCATTTCTCGGAAAGCGAAATCCCCAACGCGTTCGCGACGCTGGGCGGACACATCGTCGTCACGCGTGGACTCTATCAACGCATGCCGAGCGAGAATGCACTCGCGTTCGTTCTCGCTCACGAGATCGCCCATATCAAGGCGCGCGATCCGATTTCGGCAGTCGGCGGCGGCGCAACGCTGGCCTTGCTGTTCGTGTTGGTTGGCGGCGACGTCGACACCCTCGCACCGCAGATCGCGAACGTGGTGCAGCTCGGGTACTCGCGCCGCGCGGAAGCGCGGGCGGATACGGAGGCGCTGGCTGCGGTGCGCACAGTTTACGGACACGCCGGTGGGACCGCCGCGGTGTTCGAAGCGCTCGCCGACTTCCAGCGGGCCACGCTCGGCGGCGTCTCGGTACCCACGCTCCTGTCGACGCATCCCGCGGATGCTGCACGCATCGCCCGCCTGCAGGCCGCTGGCAGGGACTGGGACCCGCGCACCCCGCTGGTCCCGTTGGCGGTGCCTGTCCGCTCGGGGCTCAAGGCTGCTGTTGGCAACGGGTCGCAGCGAGACTCGCGCACGCCGACCCGCTAGTTCAAGAGGTGGCACCGTGCGTTATTCGAAACTGTTCGAGAAAATCGCCGCAGCCGTTCCACCGCCAGAGTCGGTCGTACAGCCGGGAGCGGGCACGTACTCGATCGCGCCGACGTCAAGCTGTCCGTCGTTGCGTGCCGTACCGCAGAAATCGTCGGTCACGAGCGGCGCGACGACGCCCTGGTTGACGAACGCACTGCCATCCAGCAACCGGAAATCGGCGTTGGCGGGCGCCACGAACCACTGCGCGAACTGGGCGGTAGTGACGCCCATGATATCGCCGGCGCTCGAACTGCTGGCCCCGTCGCGATTGCGTATCGCGCCGCCGAGGAGGTTGTTGCGCAGGTCGCCGGTCGATGTCCCGAAACGCAGGTCGATGCCCGCCGTCGCGTAGACGGTATTGTGTTGCAGGCGGGTGTTGGCACCGCGGTTGATGTAAATGCCGACGTCGCTGCAGTTCATGACGATGTTGTTGCGCATCATGCCGTTCTGGTGTTCGTTGGCGCAGGAGCCTTCCTCGCAGAACTGCGCGCCGGTGCCGCCGCCGCCGAACGACAGGCCCAGCCGCGTCCCGCCCGTCGTGAACCGGGAGCAGCGCACCAGGTTGCGCTCGAACAGTCCGTCTCGCGAGTTGCCCTTGAGGAACCCCGCGTAGCTGATCGTGTCGCCGCCGCCCTTCTGGTAGTCGTAGATCGTGTTGGCGCGCACCACCCAGCGTCGACCGCCGACCACGTCGAGCTTGGTCACCGGGTTGGCAGTGTTGCGCGCGCGCGTGTCGTACAGCGTGTTGCGCTCGATCAGCACGTCGTCGGGAAACACAAAAACCGCGGCGACGAATTCGCCGTTGCTCTTGATCTGTGCGTTGAAGTCACGGATGACGTTGTTGCGGAGTACGACGGAGTCCGCGTTGCCGAAGAGGTGGAAGCCGTGTTCGCAATTGTCGTCGTTTGCGCAGGTGCCTGCGATGTCGAGTCCCTCGAAGCGCCAGTGCGCGGCCGCGATCCGGAAGCCCTCGATCACCCCGCCGAAGCTGCCGAAGCGGACCAGCGCGGTTCGCGGTTGCGCCGCGCGCACCACGATGGGCATGGCGGGCATGCCAGACGTCGATGCGGTCAAGTTGCCGTCGACGTTGTACGTGCCTGCGGCGAGCACGATCTCGTCGTTCGGCAGCGCATTCTGGATCGCCGATCGCAGGCCGGCGACGTCGGTAACGGGAACCACCGCGGCGTTGCAGTGAAGTGAGAAGCCCAGCCACAACATTGCAACGACGAGTCGAAGTTGGCTGGACACTGTCCTTTCCCTCCTGGCAGCGCGCGTGCGGCGCCAGCACGCCCTGGAATACAGCGATATTTTGCGCTTCAGCAGGCATTGCTGCGACGCACGGCACGATTGCTGTTGCACAATGATTGCATGTGCTTGCCGACCGGGTTTGCCAGCGGAGAAGCGAAGGTGTCGTGGCGCCAATTGCGGATAACGGGTGCCACGGGCGCCCTGATGTTGATCCTGTTGCTCGCTGGGTGCGCGGCACCGCGCGCGATCGAGCCCCTTCAATATCGTTTCGACGCGCAGCGCGGTTTGTTCGCGCCGACGCGCGTGGCCCTCAATCGCAACCTTCCCGTTGCTCCCGGCTATCTTGATCGCCTCGACGCGGTCGCTCAGGCACTCGGAGACAGCGGCGCGTTCATCGCCTTCGGGCCGGGCGTGGAGTCCGCTTACGTGCTCGACCTGACGCTCGAGCCGCTGACCGACGATTACACATCGCTGTCTGCGGGCGCGGGCGGACGACACGCCGGCGCGGGAGTGGCGGTCGCGGTAACCGGTGGCCGGTACACGCATCGGCTGACGGCGGTGCTGTATCGCGACGGCGAATCGACCCATGCCTACCGTTACGTCGGCGATTTCGAGAGAGCGTGGCGATTGTCGGGAGATGTTCGCCTGCCTCGGCGAGGCGCCGAAGACATGCTGATCGCGAACATGGTCAACCAACTCGTGCGCGATCTCGACCGCAACGATGCGTTACCGCGAGTTCCTGCAGTGGATCCAGGCGGCG
>JBKJSW010000112.1:0-2890 GCA_046595765.1 Ahniellaceae bacterium | reverse complement strand
ACTGATCTTCGCGCTGCAGAAATACTGGTCCGACCAGGGCTGCGTGATCCTCCAGCCCTATGACATGGAGATGGGCGCGGGCACGTTCCACACCGGCACCTTCCTGCGCTCGATCGGCCCGGAGCCCTGGAGCGCGGCGTTCGTGCAGCCTTCGCGCCGGCCCACCGACGGCCGCTACGGCGACAACCCGTTCCGGCTGCAGCGCTATTACCAGTTCCAGGTCGTCATCAAGCCCTCGCCGCTCGACATCCTCGACCGCTACATCGGCTCGCTGAAGATGCTCGGCTTCGATCCGCTGGTGCATGACATCCGCTTCGTCGAGGACAACTGGGAATCGCCGACGCTCGGAGCCTGGGGCCTCGGCTGGGAGGTGTGGCTCAACGGCATGGAGGTCACGCAGTTCACCTATTTCCAGCAGGCCGGCGGACTCGAATGCCGGCCCGTGACTGGCGAGATCACGTACGGGCTGGAGCGGCTGGCGATGTACCTGCAGAACGTCGAGAGCGTGTACGACCTCGTGTGGACGCGCGGACCGCAGGGTGTGGTGACTTACGGCGACGTGTTCCACCAGAACGAGGTCGAGCAGAGCGCGTACAACTTCGAGCACGCCGACACCACCGAGCAGTTCCGGCGCTTCGACGCGTGCGAAGCCGAGGCGATGAAGCTGGTGGCGCTCGGCCTGCCACTGCCCGCGTACGATCAGGTCTGCCAGGCATCGCACGCATTCAACCTGCTCGACGCGCGTCGTGCGATCGGCGTGTCGGAGCGGCAGCGCTTCATCCTGCGCGTGCGCGCACTGGCCAAGGCCGTCGCGGAATCGTATTTCGGTCAGCGCGAGCGCCTCGGGTTCCCCGGCCTCGCTCCGCGCACGGAACAGCAGGCATGATGCTCACGACCATTGACATTGCGGACATTTCCTCCGACCTCGCAGGGCTCGGATTTCTGATGGCATTCGCATTTGGAACTTTCTGCGCCTACTGGGCGCAGGAGACGCGGCGCAATCCGTGGTTCTGGTTCGTTTTCGGAATGCTTCTACTACCTGTTGCAGGTTTTACTTTGCTGTACAAGAACGCGAAGCGTAATCCGCATCCGCGCAACCTCGACGATCCCGGCTCACCAGGTTTATTGGCGGTACGCAGGGACGTGCCATGAGTCGCCCGGCGCCGTTGCTGCTCGAGATCGGGACGGAGGAACTGCCGCCGGGCACCGTCGGCACGCTGGCGGAAGCGCTGCGCGCCAACCTCTGCGCCGAGCTCGCCGTGCTCGGTATTGCCAACGACATCGAGCAGTCGCTGGCGCTGTGGACGCCACGCCGCCTGACCGTGCAGCTCGGTGCCGTGGCGCCGACCCAGGACGACCAGGACGTCGAGAAACGCGGTCCAGCGATTTCGGCCGGGCTCGACGCCGAAGGCAATCCGACGCGCGCCCTGGTCGGCTTCGCGCAGTCGAACAACGTGCCGGTGGAGATGCTCGAGCGCACGCGCACCGACAAGGGCGAGTGGTTCGTGTATCGCACGCGGCGGGTCGGCGCGCCGACGCGAGATCTGTTGCCGACTGCAGTTAACGCCGCGCTGGCCGCGTTGCCCATTGCGCGCGCGATGCGCTGGGGTGCGCGCGACGTCGCGTTCGTGCGGCCGGTGCACTGGGTCGTGCTGCTGTACGGCGACCTGCACGTCCCAGGCGAGATCCTCGGTGTCGCGACCGGCGTGCTGACGCGCGGCCATCGTTTCCACCATCCGGAGCCCGTGCGCGTGGCGACGTCGTCTGGATACGTCGACCTGCTGCGCAACGCGCGCGTGCTGGTCGATGCCGGCGAGCGGCGTGCGCGCATCCGCAATGATGTCGAAGCCGCGGCGCAACGCGTCGGCGGCGTTGCGCGGATGACCGAATCGCTGCTCGACGAAGTCGCGAACCTCACCGAATGGCCGCACGCGATCGCCTGCACCTTCGATCGCGATTTCCTGCGCGTGCCGCAGGAAGCGCTCATCACCACCATGGTCGTGAACCAGCGTTTCTTTCCGGTGTGCGACGCGCACGGCAAGCTCACCGAGCACTTCGTCGGCGTGGCCAACATCGAGAGCCGCGATCCGGGCGAGGTTCGTCGCGGCTACGAGCGCGTGATCCGGCCGCGCTTCGCCGATGCGCGCTTCTTCTTCGAGGAGGACCTGAAGACGCCGCTCGCCGCGCACCGCGAAGCGCTGTCGCGGGTGACCTACCAGCAGAAGCTTGGCTCGCTCTGGGACAAGACGCTGCGCGTGGCCGAGCTGGCACGCACCATCGCCGGCCGCATCGGCGTGGACGCCGCACTGGCGACGCACGCGGCAAGCCTGTCGCGCTGCGATCTCGTGACGCGCATGGTCGGCGAGTTCCCGGAACTGCAGGGCGTGATGGGCAGCCACTACGCATCAGCACAAGGCGAGCCCAGCGAGGTGGCACAGGCGCTTGAAGACTTCTACGCGCCGCGCGCGAGCGGCGACGAGATTGCGTTGACGCGTCTGGGGCAGGTGCTCGCGATCGCCGATCGCGTCGACACGCTGGCCGGGTTCTTCGCCATCGGCCAGAAACCATCCGGCAGCAAGGATCCGTTCTCGCTGCGCCGCACCGCACTCGGCCTCGCGCGCACCCTCATCGAGACCTCTGCACCACTGCATCTGGATGGCCTGCTGCGCGAGGCGATCGAACAGATCCCCGGTGCGCAGATCGACGTGTTGGCGACCGCAGCGGCGTTGCGCGACTTCATCTTCGAACGCATGCGCGGCTACTACTCCGAGCAGGGCATCGCCAACGATCGCTCCAACGCGGTGGCCGCGGTCAGTCCGGCGACGCTGGTCGATTTCGACCGCAGGCTGCGTGCGCTCGATGGGTTCGCGCGCATGCCGGAAGCCGCGAG
>JBKJSW010000072.1:0-5109 GCA_046595765.1 Ahniellaceae bacterium | reverse complement strand
TGCACGTGCCACGGAGCAAAAAGAAGCAGCCCATCAGCCGTTCGTGCTGCGTGATTTCTTTCAGCAGGTGAATGAGATTGGCTGCATACCGGTCACCCTGGTCGAGCAGGAAATGCTGGGTACCCGAGCCATTGCGCCCGGGGCATCAGCGGACGCGCCCAGTCCCGCGCCCTGACCTGATGCCCGCTGCTGAGGAGGTTGCTCGCGATCAGATCGTCGTGGGCCTGGAATCCAAAGCCTTGCGAACTTCCAGGAGCAGCGCCTGCTGGGCCGCGGTCGGCGTGCGTTCTGCGCTTTCGACGTCGGTCGCCAGGCCGGCCAGAATTCCGACCCAGTCCTTGAGTCCGCGGATCCTGGGGCTGCCATCGAGTTCGCCCTTGATCTGATCGATGCGAACCTGATGGGCTTCGCTGGCGGGCAAGTTGCCAAGCGCCTCCATCTCGCCGGTCGCGCGGCGAATGCGATTCACCAAAGGCGCCAGCGTGCCGCCAATCTGCTGGTTGAATACCAGGATCTGGCGCAGCTCGTCACCGGAAAGGCCGAGACGCGGGTCAAGCTGCACTGTCAACGGCGCACCTTGCTTGTGGCCATCAACGATCAGTTCGACTTGATATTTTCCCGGCAGTGCCAGGGGACCGAGCGGCAAGCGCTCGGTTTCAATGCCGGCGACTGCGGCGATGGAAAAGTCATAGCTCAGCGCCACCGGGCGCGGATAGCGCAAATTCCACACCCAGCGGTGGGCACCCGCGTCGTTCGGCAAGCCGGCCCGCGGCTTGCGGTAGAGATCGGCGAAATACTGCTCCGCCTCCAGTTCCTCGGGCTGATCGCTGCTGCTGAATTGGCGTACCAGGGCGCCGCCGCCATCGACGATGCGCAGTTCCACCGACTTTGCCGCCTTCGGCAGGTAATACTCGATCAGCGCACCCGTCGGCGGATTCTCACCGAGCGGAATCTCGGCGGCCAATGGCGTGTCCCTGTTCTGATTCTTCTGTAGTCGCAGCGCCGCGGCAGGCGCAAACAACCGGGGTGCGTCCAGCGCGAAGCCTTGCGACAGCGCGCGCAATCGGCTCATGTTGTCGAGCACCCAGATGCCGCGCCCCTGGGTGACGATGGCCAGATCATTGCCAACTACACGCATGTCGCGCACCCAGGCGACTGGCAGGTCGGCGCCCAGCGGCTGCCAGTGATCGCCGTCATCGAGCGAGGTGTAGACACTGCGATCGGTGCCCACGAACAGCAGCCCACGCTGCTCGTCATCACTGCGAACCACGCTGCTGATCTCGCTATGCGGCAAACCAGCGCTGATCTCGGTCCAGCTCTTGCCGCCGTCGTGACTGCGGAAAACCATCGGCGCGAATTCATTCAAACGATGTCGATCGACGCTGATGTAAACGCTGTCGCGATCCAGCGCCGAGAGCTCGATGCGACTGACGATGCCCCATTCGGGCAGAGCCGGCGGAGTGAGGTCGTCCCAGCTCCTGCCGCCGTCACGAGTGCGCTGCAACAGGCCGGAATCGGTTCCCACCCAGACCTCGGCGGCATCGTGCGGCGAAGGTGCGATGGTGTAAATCACACCGAATCCACAGGGCTTCGCGTCGGCCTGCGCCAAGTCACCCGGACAATCCGCGGAGTTACGCGTGCGTCCGGTCAAGTCCGGACTGATCACCGACCAATTCGCGCCGCGATCATCACTGCGCCACAGAATCTGCGCGCCGAGGTACAGCGAGTGCGGGGCGAGCGGACTGATGGTCAGCGGCGTCATCCAGGCCCAGCGGTTTTCGATGGTGCGTGGGTCGCGGCCATACGTGTTGATCAACGAGGGACTGATGTTCTGCACGTCGCCTGTGCGGGCATCAAAGCGCCCTACCCGACCACCAAGGCCGCTGCCGTACACGATATTGGCGTCATCCGGATCCGGCACATCGCAATCGCGCTCGTCGGCGCCCACGGGGTGCCAGTCGCGGAAACTGATGGCGCCGAAGTTGGAGCGGCTGGAGATCGCCACCGAGCCATTGTCCTGCTGGCCGGCGTACAGCCAGTAGGGAAAGCGATTGTCCACGTGCAGGCAATAAAACTGGCCGGTGGGCTGGTTGTACCAGTCACTCCAGCTCGCGCCGCCATTCGGGCTGACCACGGTGCCCTGGTCGCTGGCGGCGATCATGTGATCCGGATGCTGCGGATTGATCCACAGGTCGTGATAGTCATCGCCGCCCGGCGAGCCACGCAGATAGCCCAGCGTCTTGCCACCATCCCGCGAGACGTGGATCGAGCGGTCCATGATGTAAACCGTATCGGCATCGGCCGGATGCACGCGCACCCGGCCGAAGTAGTTGGAGCCGAGTTCCACGTCAGGATTCACGCGCTCCCAATGCGCGCCGGCATCGTCCGAGCGATACAGACCGCCCTCTTTTTCGGAATCGACGACCGCGTACAACCGCGTCGACTCACCGTGCGCGGCGGCAGTCAGGCCAATACGGCCGATGGCACCCTTGGGCCAGCCCGCACCGTTCAAGCGCTGCCAGGTCGCGCCGCCGTCCTCGGAACGAAAAATGCCGCCCGCGGCGCCGACCATCGGCGTGAAATAGCTCATCCACGGGTAGTTGCGGGATTCCCAGGCCGCCGCAAACACGCGCTGCGGATGCGCCGGGTCGCGGGCCAGGTCGACCACGCCAGTGGCATCGTCGATCACCAATGTGTGCGCCCAGGTCTGGCCGCCGTCGGTCGATCGATAGACGCCGCGATCGGGTGTCTTGCTGTAAAGCGGGCCGAGTGCCGCGACCAGCACCGTATTGGCGTCTGCGGGGTCGACCGAGACCGCACCGATGTGGCGGGTCAGCTCAAGGCCGAGGTGCGTCCAGGTCTGGCCGCCATCGCGACTGCCATAGACCCCATCGCCAGCGGCGGTGTCGTAGCGCGCCTGCGGTTGGCCGGTCCCGACATAAATGACCTTGGGATCGCTGGGCGCAACCGCGAGTCCGCCCACCGAGGCGGCTTGCTGGTCAAAGATCGAAACCCAGTTCTTGCCACCGTCGGTGGTCTTCCACACACCACCACCGGCTGCGCCGAAATAATAAGTATCGGGTGCATCGGGCACTCCGACGGCCACCGTGCTCCAGCCGCCGCGAAAAGGTCCGAGCAGACGCCAGTGCAGGTCGTTCAAGGCAGCGGACGGTACCGGTGCGGCGGCAAGAGCTGCAGAGAACAGCGCCAGGCCCGCTGCAATCATCGAAGAACGCATGAGTCCCCCTGTGCTTTTGGAGAGAGTCGCAGGCTACCGTGTGGAAGCCTCCCGCGTGCAGTTCACGTAGCCCAGTGAGCCTGGATTCCAGCAACCTCCGTGAGCCTGTTGAAGCACACCAGCGATATCGCGACCGACACCTCGCCCTGGTTCAACGCTCGATGCCGCGGCCGAGTTTCTTCAGCAAGGCGGCGAGACGCGTGCGCTCGCCCTCGGACAACACCGACAGGGCCTCCGCGGCTTCCTTGAAACGTACTGCGATTGCCTTGTCGATCAGCCTGCGACCTTCGGTGGTCAGCTCGGCGGCGCTGGAACGCCGATCATGCGGATCGGCCACGCGCGCGATCACGCCATTGCGTTCCAGGCGGTCGAGGCATGCGGTCATCGCTCCCGACGTGATCAGCACCGAGTTGCGCAACTCGGTGGGCGTGCGCCGGTAGGGCTTGCCACCACGGCGCAACGTCGCCAATACGTCGAGGTCCGTGTAGTGCAGGCCGAGTGGTTTGAGTGCGGCGTTGGCCCGTGCCTCGAGCCGGCGGCCGATGCTGAGCAGACGGCCGACCACCGCCATCGCGGCCGCGTCGAGCTCGGGCCGCTCGATCTCCCACTCGGCCAGCAGGCGGTCGATCCTGTCGCCTTTGCCGCCGTGATGCTCCGTCTTCTGGCCCATGGCGGTCGCGCTCTCTAGTTCGGAAGTCATGTTGACATCAAGTATCTTGATGTCAAGCTAAATGGATGCACCGTCCACGCCTCGAGGCCACCTTGAAACACGCATTCCTGGATTCGAATGGTCGCCTGCGCAACGGCTGGTGGATGCTCATCTTCATCGCGCTGATGCTGTCGAGCCGGTTCATCTACACACCCGCAAGCCGTGCACTGCAGGGGCTTGGCGCCCACAAGGAGTGGCTCGAGCCGTTGCGTTTCAGCTTCCTGCTGCTCGTGACCTGGGTCTGCGTACGACTGCGCGGCGAACGGCTGTCGAGCATCGGCTTCGTGCTCGACAGGCATTGGGCGCAACAGCTGGGTGCGGGCGCCTTGCTCGGCAGCGCGTCGGCAGTGCTCGCCGTGGCGATGATCTGGGCGGTCGGCGGCGTGCGCCTGGTGCTGGACCCCGCGCGCAGCGTGTCGGTAGTGGCCAGCGGCTTGGTCGTATTCCTGTTCGTGGCCCTGTTCGAGGAGACGCTGTTCCGCGGATTCCTGTTCCAGCGCCTCGTTGACGGCGCGGGGGTGTGGGTCGCGCAGATCGGTGTGGGGCTGCTGTTCGCCACCAGCCATTGGGGCAACCCGGACATGCACGGACCCACGTTGGCGTGGGCCACGCTCGAGTTGTTCCTCGGCGCCGTGTTGCTCGGGCTGGCCTACCTGCGCACGCGCAGCCTCGCGTTGCCGATTGGCCTCCACCTCGGCTGGAACTGGGCGCAAGGCCACCTGATGGGCTTTGACGTCAGCGGGTTCGAACAGGCCGGTTGGCTCCGACCGCTGCTGCAGGACCGACCCGACTGGATAACCGGCGGCGCCTTCGGACCGGAGGCCAGCATCTTCGCCGTGGCGATCGACGTGCTGATGATCCTGCTGCTGTGGAAATGGAAAGGGACGGTTCCACGGCCCGCTGCAGGAGACGCCCACTCCGTGCTAAATCCGCTTCGCATGCCGACTCTCGCAAGACAGCTGCCGCACCCGGCCGCGGCGGAATCGATGCCCTGATTTGGCGCGCGGATGGCGGGAGTCGGGAAAAGTGCCGATTCACAACAGCCGCCCGAGGCAATCTGCGCAGCGTCGGATTTCTCAACGGCTGACAAATCGACTGCACGCGTTGGACCGATCCGGGACTGCCGCTCGACTTGAACGGAGTCTTTGGCAACGGCTTCGAG
>JBKJSW010000028.1:0-5931 GCA_046595765.1 Ahniellaceae bacterium | reverse complement strand
GCGCGCGTACGCGGTCAGCGGCTCGCCTTCCACGTATTCCATCACCAGGTACGGCAACCCTTCCCCGCCCACGCCGCCGTCGATCAGGCGCGCGATGCCCGGATGCTCGAGCCGCGCGAGGATGCTGCGTTCCTGCACGAAGCGACGGATCACGTCTTCGGTGTCGACGCCACGCCGCAACAGCTTGAGCGCCACCCGCTGCGCGAAGTCGCCGCCTGTGCGTTCCGCCAGGTACACCTCGCCCATGCCGCCGCGGCCTACCCGCCGCAGCAGGCGGTAGTCGTCGATTGATTCACCACTGCGGTCGGAAGGTTCCTGCGCAAGCGCGGGGCGATTCCCGAAGTCGCGCGATGTCGGCTCCATGGCCGCGCGCCAGTCCATGTCCAGTGTTGCAGTCGACCGCTGGTCCGCCGCCAGCATGCGGCGCAGCTCACCGTGTACGTCAGGCGCTTCGACGGCTATCGCCGCCAGCCTCCGCTCACGCGCCTCGTCGTCGAGTTCGACCAGATCGTCGAACAATGCGGCTGTGCGTTGCCAGCGCTCCGCGGATGCGTGGTTGTCGCTCATGCTTCAATTCCCGCCAGCAGGTACGCGCGCGCGCGGCGCCAGTCGCGTTTGAGCGAACGCTCCGAACGATCGAGGATGCGGCTCAACTCGGCGAGGTCGAGCCCGCCGAAGAAGCGCAGCTCGACGAGCCTTGCCAGCTCGGGATCGAGCGACGCGAGCCGCTGCAGCGACTCGTCAAGTGCGAGCAGCTGCTCGCTGCGGCCGCTGGCGGCGACCTGCAACGCGCTTGAATCGAGAGAACGCAGGTCAAACTCCCCGCCACGCTTGGAGGCGGCGCGCTCGCGCGCGTGATCGATCACGATCTGGCGCATCGCGCGCGCGGCTACCGCGAAGAAATGCTCGCGGCCGTGCTGGTTGAGCGATTCCGGTCGGCGCAGCTTGAGGTAGGCATCGTGAACCAGCGAGGTTGTGTGCATGCCGCCGTCACCACTGCGCAGCACATGTTCCGCAATGCGGTGGAGCTGCGCATAAACCACGGCGAACAGGCGATCGGCCGCGTCCTTCTCGCCGCGCCCCGCCCGCTCGATCAACAAGGTGACGTCTTCGTGCTCGATCATCCGGACTTCGCCCCAGCGCCGGTCTGAAACCGTGACACAGGCCGGCAGCGACGGCAATCGGGACGCGCGCCATCCGCGGCGCGCGTCCCGCTTCGTGCAAGCCCGATGGCATCACGGACCCTCGAAGCCGTTGGCAAAGAGGTCCTCGGCGACTACAGCCTTGGAAGGCTCGGCGGTCACCGGCAGCGACAGTTCCGACTCGACACCGCGCGCGGAGTAAGTACTGACGCGGTAGGTACGCTGCCGCCCGTAGAGCGCGGTCAGGTCCGCAAAGCCCTTGTTGAAGCTCGAACCGAGCGGTTGCGCCACTCCGTTGGCGTCATCCATGTAGATGCGGTAGCCAGCGATGCGCGCGTCGGTGGGTGCGCCCCACACCAGGTTGACGAAACGCGTGCCTGAGGCGCTCACCGCCATCAACGACGTCGGCACCGGCATCCCGCCAATCGACAGGATGGCCTCGTTGTTGTCGCCGTCGATCTCTTCGCCCACCCCGGTTCCAGTGTCGACTTCGATGGCCGCACGCAGGGTCTGGCGTTCGTCGGTCGCGAAGGCAGTCGGCATCGGGACCTGGATCAGCCGCAGCACCTTGGCGCCCGCCGCAATGCTGCCGAGCGTAATGGTGGCGCTGGTCACCGTCCGGGTCTGCGGAACGTCCCACCAGAGACGCACGGTCGCCGTACTCGTATCGCTCGCGATCCAGGCACTGCCGCGATTGGCGATGGTGAGCGAAACGATCGCGCTCGCGCCCGGACTGAGACGCGTCGCGGTCGTGGTGAACTTTTCGATGAAGAGATCCGGCAGGTCATCGATCATCGCCATGTGAATGCCTGGCTCGACTTCGGCCGTTTGCGCCACCGCGCGCGATTCGGGTGTAGCGGCTTGCGTCGCCGCGTCTTGCGACTGCGCCGTCTGGACGGTGACGCTCACGCCCACCACTTCGTCGTTGACCGGGTCGAAAGCCGCCGCCGGCTGGAAGTGCATCGCGCCATCGGCGCTGAGTGCCAGCGGGCGCACGGTCGAGGGCTGCAACGGCGTGCGGACCTGCATGAGTTCGCCACGCGACAGGCGAATGCCCACCGCATCGTCGTCGAACAGGTTGAGTTCGGGATCCGCGCTGCCGGGCACCGGGCCGACCGCCAGGCCGCGATACGTCACCACCGCGTCGCCCGCGCCATTGAGGATGAGCGTGGGCCGCTCCACGTACAGCGGTCGCCCATGCTGATCCTGCGCCTGCCACGTGGTGAACGCGCAGGTCTCGGTGATCGCGCAACTGCGCTGGCCAAGGTGCAGGGCCTGACGCGTGCCGATGAAGGTCTCTGCGGCGCCGGTCGTAAACGCGATGGCGATCTGTCCGTTTATCTTGCCCACGATCGACGGTTGCGCCACGAACCGGCTGGCGCCGCCCACGGCGATCTGCTCGGGTGCACCACTGCCCATGTTTCGCATCGCCAGCGCGCGCCGCTCCACGTCGTCGAGCTTGACCGCCGGACCGATGATCGTCGGCGCATAGCGCACCCACGCCACGAACGGACTGAATCCTGCGTAGGTGACGCTGGGCGTGATGTTGAACGTCCCCGACTGGTCCACCCGCACCGGCGTGGTCCACCGATCCCCGTTGAATTCGGCGAAGAAGATGTGCTTCTCCCCACCAACAGTGCGCTGCGTGTTGCGCTGGAACACCAGCGCGACCTTTTCCGGGCAGGCATTCCGCACTGCCGCATACGGCGACTTGCACTGCGCGAGCTTGACCATGCCCTCGCCGAAGCCGCCGGTAGTGAGGTTGACCGGCGCCTCCCACGTGCTGCCATTGAACAGGGCGTAGCGCAGGCGCTGATTCGACGCCGCGGTGTTGCGGGTAAGCGGCGGCGACGGTGCGCCCGATGGCAATCGGCTCTCGGCCCAGACGGCGACGGCGAGGTCGGTGCTGTAGTACGCCACCGCCACGTCGCGGATGCCAAAGCCGCTGCTGATGGTCTGCGGCGCACCGAGCGTGCGCAGCAACCCCTCGCGCGCGACGAGATGTCCCTGGTCGTTGAGATTGAGGATGAGGCGATTGCCGGTGCCGTCGAACGCGAGTGCGGGCGTGCGGTACATCGCGCGACGCTGCGCACGGGGGAACGGCGCGACGGGCGGACGCACGACATGCGTCTTGACCGCCGACGCGCTCGCCATGAGCGACTGGGGGCCGAAGCCGCTGGCCATGTTTCCGTCGATGCCTGGCCACGCCAGCTTGGACGATGCTTTGAACAACGCACTGCTCGCCGTCGCCGTGGCGTTATTGCCATAACCACAGCCCGCCGGCTCGCGGCTCTCGAGGATGTTGAACGTTTCCTCGATGTCCGGGATGTAGCAAGTGGGATCGATGGGAATGTCGAGCGCACAGCCGATTTCGAGCCAGCCGGAGAAGTCGAGGCTGAAGGTGAGGCATGGATCCACTACCACCGCGCCGAGGCTCGGTTTCCGCGTCACGACCTCGGCTCTCACTTCTCCGTAGATCGCGGCGCCCGCATCCACGAGGATGCCGAACAGCACATCGATGTCGACGCCGATGATGACCTTGACGTTGAACCGCCCGCCCGTGTCCAGCGTCGCTGAGAGAGGTTCCGCCGGATTGAAACTCGCGCGGAACAGATACTCGGCGCGGAGGGCCAGATCGGCGAACACTTCGGCCGACAGCAGTTCGGGAATGCCCCAGTACCAGCGGAAGATGGGAATGGTCGCCGAGAACAGTTCTTCCCATGCGTTCGCTTCGCTGCCCGCCGGCGGCGGAATGGCACCCGCCGCGTTGACCGCGGCCGCAGCGCCTTCCGGCTGCGATGCAGGACTCTTGCTGAATTGCTCGTGCGCGGATCCCACCGCCGTCACCGCGCCGCACGTGGTTTCGGACTTGGGGATGCAGAATTCGTAGCCGGCAGCCCCGGTCACCTGGCTGGTCTTGGCATTGAGGTTGTATTCCGCGGGCGCCGGAGCAGAGGCGGTGGAATTGGTGGGGATGGGCGGATTGACCGAAAGTCTCCGCGCGTGCGGACGGAACGTGTTGATGCGCACGCCCGGTGTGCTGGCCAACGCTGCGATGTTGTCGTCGAGCTTGTCGAACCGGAACTCGAACGCCCTCAGTCCGGTCTTGGCGACCGGCGTCGACGTGTCCGTCGCCGAGATGTAGCCATCGACCTTCAGCTGGTTCTGGAGGCTCCCACCGCGCTGGATGAAGCCTGGAAACCGGAAGCTCTCGTTGAGCTCAGGGGACAGGGTGCCTCGCCAGACCTCGGTGCCGCCGTCGCCGCTGCAGCTCGTGCTGGTGGTCACTCGCGTCATGGGCAGCGAGACGATTGACGCGCCACGCCGCATGTTGAACGTCGCGCTCGCCAGTGGCCGTCCAGCGCCCGCGTCGTAGCGGAATTCCACTTGCCGGACCGCGGGTTGCGTGGGCGTGAACACTGCCGTGGTGCCGCGGAAAGGCGTGAGGTCAGTGATGGCCTTGAACCGGACAGCGCTCGTCGTGGCGTCCAGCACCTCGATCGCCGTCTCCGCGCCGCCGGCGTTCACGAAGTAGGGATCACCGAGGGTCAGGCCGCTGGCAGGTAGTCTCGGCAACATCAGGAACACGTTGGCGCTGCGGTTATACATCTGCTCCACGCATCCCCCGTCCGGTTGACAAATCTTCATGTCGATCAGGCCGGTATAGCGGTCGATGCGGGATTCAAGAGTGATGTTGCGTTCCCTCTGACCGGTCGAGCCGTTGGCCAGGACGTAATCCTCCACATACCCATAGCCGGTGTGGCGCGCCCGTACCACCAGCTTGAAGGTGACGCCGGCGGGATCGACGGTCTGGCAATATCCCGGGGTGTTGATGCTGCCCCCCGGCACGCACATTACGGTGGGCTGGATAGTCACCACCGGCGCGGGTCCGCTGCCATCGACATTGGTTGCGCCCTGGGGCACGTCGAGACCGAAATCGAACACGGCGCGACCCGTTGCGTTGGTGTACTGCCGCTCTTTCGACGGCGGACACCCGAGCAACTCGTCGGAAGCGGTGGCAAGCGGACTGAATTGCGTCTGCACCGAGGGTGCGCGCGAGCCGTCCAGGCGCACTCCGCCCTGGTTGCTGTTGGGAGGGTTGAGTTCGTCGAGATCGGCATCGATGAGGTCGATGCGCGCGCCCTCGATATTGAGGCCATCGCTGCCCCGCAAATTCAGGGTGACGTCGATCGCGGCGTCAGTATCGATGGTGGTGAAGAGGCTGCCGGTGTTGGTGGTTTCGTACTGGACGACGCCATTGGCGTCCACGTGCCGCGCCACCGTCGTCATCTGACCGTTGCCCAAGGCCTGCGCCGCGGATAGGGTGCCGATCTGAGGCGTGCGCATGGCGTGATCGAAACTGCCGGTACTCGTCACCACCGATTGCGCGGCGCCCATGGGCATGGTGCGGCCGTCGCTGCCGGTCCAGTAATGCTGCACCGTCACCTGGTTGGCGGCGGTCTCGTTGGTCGCGACGTTACCGCTGACGCGCAGCACCTGCCGCGGCGTGGGCGCGCCGAGTGACGGAGTCGCGCTGGTCACGCGCGCCAGTGGACTCAAGTTGGCGGTCTGCACACTGACGGTGCGTGATCCGCGCCGGGGTGTGAGCCTGCCGACCTTGTTGTAGGCCACCATCACGACGCTGGCAGGCAGGCTGGCGGGCCGATCCGTAGGGATGCGCATGCGCCCGCTGTAGGTCGATGCAGAAACGTTGACCGGGCCGAATGCGGTTTGCCCGGAGTAGCTGACGCTCAAGGTGCCTTCGGTCAGCCCCGTGACGCTGAAGTTG
>JBKJSW010000373.1:0-8251 GCA_046595765.1 Ahniellaceae bacterium | reverse complement strand
GGTCATGAGTTCAGTCGACGACCGCCTGGAGCGGCTGGAAACGCACTGCGCGATCCAGGAGCAGTTGCTGGCCTCGCTCGACGCGACGGTCGCCGAGCAATCGGCCCGACTCGCAGTGCTCGAGCGCGAGCTCGTGTCCGTACGCGCCAGCCTGTCGGCGATGCGCGATGCCGGCGATGGCAGCCCGGCCGATGAACCACCGCCTCCGCATTACTGACGGGGTGGTGTTCAGCCGCCGCGATCATGGACAATCGCGCCCTTCTCCGGTGCCTCGAATCGCATGAGCCAATCGTTGCGCGACCAGTTGCTGGGACTCGGCTATGCCGCGCCCAGGCCCGAAGCCCGGCCCGTACGCCCGGAGCGCGAGAACGCACCACGCGGCGCGGGTGGCGACGCGCGCCCAGCGAAGCGGCCGGGTGGCAACGCCGATTCGCGTCCGCCGCGGCCAGGCTACGTCCCTGCCGACAGCAAGCGGCCTGGAGTCAGACCGGATCCGCGCAATGCGGGACGTCCACAACGACCCCCGTCGCGCAACCCATCGCGGCCGGCACAAGACAAGGCGGCAGCGGCAGGTACGCGTCCAGATATTGACCTCGGCAAGGCGTTCGCCTTGCGCGCGCAACGCGAAAAGGACGAGCGCATCGCAGCGGAGCGCGAGCGGCAGGCAGCGGCGCTGCGCAAGCGTGAAGCCAAGGCGCGGATCGTGGAACTGGTCGCCGGGCAGTCCCGTAATGACGCAAGTGCCGAGATCGCGCGACACTTCGAGTACGGCGGCAAGATCCGGCGGGTGCACGTGACCGCGGAACAGCTGCGCGCGGTCAACGCCGGCGAGTTGGGCGTCGTGCAGCTGGATGGTCGCTACCTGCTGTTCGACGCGGGCATGGTCGAGCAGGTCCGGGCGCTCCTGCCGAGCGTGATCGCCCTCATGGTCATCCCGGGATCGGAAGAGGATGATCCGTTTGCCGATCCGCGCTATCAGGTTCCCGACGACCTCGTCTGGTAGGTCCGGCGCCGGTTCGGGAAGGGCGAAGTGGCGAATGAATACGCGATCTGCAAGTCCGAAACTGCGTTACCTGTCGGCAGTACTTGCGTCGGCAATCGGTTGCGCCCATGTACTCGCCCAAACCCCGCCGCGCTTTCCACCGGGCTCGGTGTGGCATACGAATGTCGCGACCGCGCCACTGCACCCGCTGTCTGCGGACATGCTGGCCGCGCTCGCGGGTCTCGGCGGCTGGGGCAATGGCAACCGCATGCAAATCGATTTCTCGATCACCGTCGTGCACGCGGCGGCACCGGGTTCGCCGCTGGTCCCCATCGTCCCGCGCATCGATTCCGGCGAATACTACTTGCCGGACTGCGAAGCGTTGCCGACTTCCATGCCGGTGCCGCCAGGTTCACTGTTCGAAGGTTTTCCGCCGGCAACCACGTGCGACAACGTCAACGAGGATTGCCATCTGCTGGTGCAACAGGGTAATCGGCTGTTTGAGATTTACTCGGGAAACCTCACCAACAACCAGCTCGATGCACGCTGTCTCGCCGTGTGGGAGTTGGATCGCGTGTACCCGCCGGAAGGACGCGGCGATCATTGCACCGGCGCGGACGCGGCGGGATTTCCGATTGCGCCCCTGCTCGTAAACGCCGACGAGATCGATGCCGTCGATCAATTGCCCGACGCTGACCTCGGCCACGCGATCCGCTTCATCCTGCCCAACGCACGCATGGCCACGTTTCCGGATGGCCCCGATCCGGGCACTGCGCGGGATCCGCTGTACGTGCGTCCCGCGACTCACGCAGGGGGCCCGGTTGGCCCCGAAAACACAGTGCCCTATGGCGTGCGCATGCGCCTCCGCCCGGACTTCAACATGAGCGGCTACAACCCGGCGGCCCGTGTCGTCCTGCGGACGATGCAGCGTTACGGCATCGTGCTGTCCGATGGCGGCAATATCGCGCTGACGTTCGAAAATGACAGCGGCACTACGACCAAATGGACAGACCTCGCCATCGAGGCGCGCGAGTTCTCCGACGGCGCAGGGGCAGGCGCTGGCGCGCCGGTGCTGGTCACCGATTTTCAGATTATCGATACCGGCCCGCGCATTCTCGAAACCTACAATTGCGTGCGCAGCGTGCTGCCGCCGATCACCGGCACGATTTTCGTCAACGGCTTCGAATAGCCGAACCATGCACTGCGGGCGCCGGATTTTGTAGAGCCGAGCTTGCTCGGCTCCCGCCTGCGACAACCTCTGGTTTGTAGCGGGTCCTGCTCGGCTTGACCTTCGCTACGTTGCGGTCCGCATCGAGCGGAGCAATCTCCGCTCTACGGGCTGAGTCGAAGGGATCGCGTCATTCCGGATCGTAATCGAGGTTCGCGGCCAGCCAGCGTTCGGCCTGCAGGATGCTCGCACCTTTGCGCGCGGCGTAATCCGCAACCTGCTCCCTCGACACGCGGCCCACCACGAAATACTGGCTGGCGGGATGGCTGAAGAAGTAACCGGACACCGCCGCCGCAGGCAACATCGCGAAAGATTCGGTGAGCTGCATGCCCGTGTTGGCCTCCGCTTCGAGTAGGCGGAACAGCGTGGCCTTTTCGCTGTGGTCTGGGCACGCCGGGTAACCGGGGGCCGGGCGGATGCCGCGGTATTTCTCGCCGATGAGGGCTTCGGCGTCGAGCGTCTCGTCGGGTGCGTAACCCCAGAGTTCGCGACGTACGCGCTGGTGCATGCGTTCGGCCAGGGCTTCCGCAAGCCGGTCCGCGAGCGCTTTCAGCATGATTGCGTTGTAGTCGTCGAGCGCCGCCTCGAATCGCGCGACGTGCGGCTCGATGCCGAGGCCGGCGGTGACCGCGAACGCGCCAATCCAGTCCTCCCGGTCCGCGCCTGCGGGTGCGATGAAATCGGCAAGGCAGAAATCCGGTCGTTCCGCCGGCTTGTCGGCCTGTTGTCGCAGGAAGTGCAGCGTCGTCCGCTGTCCGTCCTGCAGGACGACTTCCACGTCGTCTCCGTGCGACTGCGCCGGCCAGAGTCCGACCACCGCCTTTGCGGTGAGCCAGCGCTCGCCCACGATGCGCGCCAGCATCGCCTGCGCGTCCGCGAAAAGTTCGCGGGCCTGCGCGCCGACGACCGGATCCTCGAGTATCTGCGGATAGCGTCCGGCCAGCTCCCAGGTGTTGAAGAACGGCGTCCAGTCGATCAGCGACACAAGGTCATCGAGCGAATATTCGTCGAACACCGTGACTCCGGGCCGCAGCGGGACCGGCGGCTCGTAACGCTCCCAATCGCCGGCGAACTTTTGCGCGCGCGCGTGCGCGAGACCCACCAGGCGCTTGGCGTCGCCGCGGTTACGGTGGCGCGTGCGGATGTCGGCGTAGTCGGCTGCCGTGCTGGCGACCAGGGCGGCGCGCTTCTCCGGTGAGATGAGCATCTGCGCGATGCCCACCGCGCGCGACGCATCCTTGACCCAAACGGTCGGGGCCTTGTAGTGCGGATCGATCTTGAGCGCGGTGTGCGCGCGCGACGTGGTGGCGCCGCCGATGAGCAACGGAATCTCGAAGCCCTGCCGCTGCATCTCGCGGGCTACATGGCTCATCTCCTCGAGCGACGGGGTGATGAGGCCCGACAGGCCGATCAGGTCCGCGCCGACGTCGCGCGCGCGATCGAGAATGGTCTGGGCCGGCACCATCACACCGAGGTCGATCACTTCGAAGTTGTTGCAGGCCAGCACTACGCCGACGATGTTCTTGCCGATGTCGTGGACGTCGCCCTTGACGGTAGCCATCACGATGCGCCCGTTGCTGCGCCCCGCATCGCCGGTGCGGAGCTTTTCCGCCTCGATGTAGGGCAACAGGTACGCGACTGCACGCTTCATCACGCGCGCCGACTTGACCACTTGCGGCAGGAACATCTTGCCGGCGCCGAACAGGTCACCCACCACGTTCATGCCCGCCATGAGGGGACCTTCGATCACGTCGAGCGGCCGCGCGGAAAGCGCGCGCGCTGCCTCGGCGTCCACCTCGGCGAACTCGTCGATGCCATGCACCAGCGCGTAGGACAGGCGGGCCGCGACCGGTTGCTCGCGCCACTGCAGCCGCGCCGCATCCTCCTGCGCCTTGTCCCGCCCCTTGCCCTTGTGGCGATCGGCGAGCGCGAGCAGCCGCTCGGTGCCGTCGTTGCGCCGGTTGAGCACGACATCCTCGACGGCCGTACGCAATTCGCCGTCGAGATCGTCGTACAGCGGCAACGCGCCGGCGTTGACGATGCCGAAGTCCATGCCGGCGGCAATCGCGTGATACAGGAACACGGTGTGGATCGCCTGCCGTACCGACTCGTTGCCGCGGAATGCGAACGACACGTTGGACACGCCACCCGAGACGTGCGATTGCGGAAAGCGCCGCTTGATCTCTCGCGTAGCCTCGATGAAGGCGACGGCGTAATCGTTGTGCTCGTCGATGCCAGTGGCGATCGCGAATACATTGGGATCGAAGATGATGTCTTCCGGAGGAAACCCGACGGCCTCCGTGAGCAGCCCGAATGCGCGTGCGCAGATGCCGACCTTGCGCTCTACGGTGTCGGCCTGACCCTGTTCGTCGAACGCCATCACCACGACAGCCGCGCCATAACGTCGCACCAGTCGCGCCTGGCGCAGGAACTCCGGTTCGCCTTCCTTCAGCGATATCGAGTTGACGATGCCCTTGCCCTGCAGGCACTTGAGGCCCGCCTCGATGACGCTCCACTTCGACGAGTCGACCATCACCGGGACGCGCGTGATGTCGGGTTCCGCGGCGATCAGGTTGAGGAAGGTGACCATCGCCTGCTCGGAATCGAGCAGGCCCTCGTCCATGTTGACGTCGAGGATCTGCGCGCCGCTCTCGACCTGCTGGCGCGCCACCGCCACCGCCTCGTCGTAGCGGTTGTCGGTGATGAGCTTGCGGAACTGCGCGCTGCCGGTGACGTTGGTGCGCTCACCGACGTTGATGAAATTCGACTCTCGCGTGATCGCGAGTGGCTCCAGCCCGCTGAGGCGCGTATGCCGATGCAGCGAGCTCAAGCGGCGGCCTCCATGCGCGGCACCACTCGCGGCGGCAGGCCACGCACGGCTGCGGCGATCGCGGCGATGTGCGCGGGCGTCGTGCCGCAGCAGCCTCCGACGATGTTGAGGAGCCCGCCGGCCGCGAATTCATGCAGCATGGCTGCCATGTCCTCCGGGGTTTCGTCGTAGCCCCCGAACGCATTCGGCAATCCTGCGTTCGGATGGCAACTCACGAACGTGTCGGCGACCTGCGACAGGACATCGACGTGCGGTCGCAGGTCCCTGGCTCCCAGCGCACAGTTGAGCCCGATGACAAGCGGCTGCGCATGGCGCAGCGAGAACCAGAACGCTTCGGCGGTCTGGCCGGATAGCGTCCTGCCGGAAGCGTCGGTGATCGTGCCGGAAACCGCGACGGGCAAGCGCGCACCGAGCGCGTCGAATGCTTCTTCGATCGCGAACAAAGCGGCTTTTGCATTCAAGGTGTCGAACACGGTCTCGACCATCAGCAGGTCGGCGCCGCCCTCGATCAGGCCGTCGGCAGCGTCGCGGTAGGCGAGTCTCAGTTCGTCGAACGAGATGGCGCGGAAGCCGGGCCGGTTGACGTCCGGACTCATCGACGCGGTGCGGTTGGTGGGGCCGAGCACGCCGACGACGAAGCAGGAACGCCCCGGCTCTGCTGCCTCTGCGGCGTCGCAGGCATCGCGCGCAAGCCGCGCTCCCACGACGTTGAACTCGCGTGCCAGGTGCCCAAGGCCGTAGTCGGCGAGGCTGATCGACGTGCTATTGAAAGTGTTGGTCTCGACGAGGTCGGCGCCCGCGTCCAGATACTCGCGATGGATGCCGGCAATGATGTCGGGGCGGGTCAGGCTCAGGAGGTCATTGTTGCCGCGCTGGTCGCGCGTGCAACCGCAGCCCTCGCCGTGTGCGTGTTGCGGCAGTTCGCGCGCGCGGTCGAAACCGCTGGCGAAGCGCTCGCCGCGGAAATCGTTTTCTTCCAGCGGATGGCGCTGGATCATGGTGCCCATGGCGCCATCGAGCACAACGATGCGCTCTGCCAGCGCCGCCTCCAGCAGCGCCACCCGCTCGGAATGGAGCCAGGGCAGGTGGATCATGGCGCGTGTCCGAACAACGTCAGCACCTCGAAGTGCGGCGGCCGACGCTCGCGCGAGGTGGGCGCGCAGCGCTCCACGACGATCCCGGCCTTGCGCGCCAATTTGCCCAGCTCATCGACGGTGAATCCGAGGTTGCGGTGATCGAACGGCTCCACCGCGCGCTTGTGCGCGTGCCGTACGAGGGTCGTGGCGAGGAGTTTTCCGCCGGGCCTCAGCACCCGCGTCGCCTCGGCAATCGCGGCGGCGGGTTTCTCGCTGTAGGTGAGGGCATGCAGCAGCAAGACGACGTCGAAACTCGCAGCCGGAAATTGCAGGGCATGCATGTCGCCTTGCTCGACCACGACGTTGGCCAGCGGACGCAGGCGTTCACGCGCAGCATTGATGACGCGGCCGCTCGAATCGATGCAGTGGATCGAGCGCGCGTGCGGCGCGAGCAGTTCGGCGAGCACGCCGTCGCCAGAGGCGATATCGAGGACGTCGCCCAGCGTCAACAGGTTCGCGATGCCGCGCGCGACGGCTTCCCAGGTACGTCCGGGCGAGTAGTGGCGCTCCATGTCGCCCGCGACCGCGTCGGCCCAGTTTTCCTCGCGGGCGCGCTTGGCGAGCACGCCCGGTAATCGCTTCGCGTCCTCGCGCAGCACGGCATCCTCGGTCTGTGCATTCAACGTCTGCCACAGCGCCGCGAGGGTCGGGTCGCCCTCGGTATTGAGCCGGTAGTAAGCCGACACCCCGGCGCGGCGATCGTGCACGACGCCTGCGTCCTTCAGCTTGGCGAGGTGCGTGGACACGCGCGGCTGTGCCAGCCGCGTCACCGCCGCGAGTTCGGCGACGGTCAGTTCGTCGTGCTCGAGGAGGGCGAGCAGGCGCACGCGCGTCGGGTCAGCCAGCAGCCGAAAAAGCGCGGAGCACCCCGCCAGATCCATACTATCCTTCCATCTTGATCAAAAGATGAAACAAGGCTAGTCGCGTTGGCGGGGCTTCGCAACCACCGGCCGACGCGACCGGAAAGTCGAGGACACGCAGCGGTTATCATCCGCCACTCGATTTTTGCTGCAGGGACGGGTGATGGATTTCGGATTCAGCGATGAACAACTGGCGATCCAGGACGTTGCGCGTCGCATCGCGCGCGACGTGATCGCGCCGTCGGCGGAGCATTTCGACCGCACCGGCGATTTCCCGCTCGACAATATCCGGCTGCTGGGCGAGAACGGCCTGATGGGGATCGAGGTCCCAGCCGAGTACGGTGGCGCGGGGATGGACCCGATCGCGTACGTGCTGGCGATGATCGAGATCGCCGCGGCCGATGCCGCGCACTCGACCATCGTGTCGGTCAACAATTCGCTGTTCTGCAACGGCATCCTCAAGTTCGGCACCGAGGAGCAAAAGCAGACCTACGTGCGCGCTATCGCCGAAGGTCGCGAGATTGGCGCGTTTGCGCTGACCGAACCGCAGTCGGGTTCGGATGCGACGGCGATGCGCTGCAAGGCCACTCGTCAGCCCGACGGCACTTTCCTGATCAACGGCAAGAAGAGCTGGATCACGTCGGGACCGGTGGCCAAGTACTTCGTGCTGTTCGCGATGACCGAGCCGGAGCGCGGGGCACGCGGCATCACCGCGTTCCTCGTGGACGGCGCCCGGGCCGGCTTCCATCGCGGCAAGAGTGAGCCCAAGCTCGGTATCCGTGCGTCGGCCACCTGCGAGATCGAGTTCACCGACTACCGCGCCGAGGCGAGCGAAGTGCTCGGCGACGAAGGCCACGGTTTCAAGATCGCGATGGGCGTGCTCGACGCCGGTCGCATCGGCATCGCGTCGCAGGCCGTCGGCCTGTCGCGCGCCGCTTACGAGGCGACGCTGGTCTATGCCCGCGAGCGCCACGCATTCGGCCATCCGATCGGCACTTTCCAGATGACGCAGGCCAAGATCGCGGACATGAAATGCAAACTGGATGCATCGTTCATCCTGACCTTGCGCGCGGCATGGGCAAAGTCGCAGGCCGAGAAGAACGATGGACGCTTCACCACCGAGGCCGCGGTGGCGAAGTTGACCGCCTCGGAGGCGGCGATGTGGATCACGCACCAGGCGGTGCAGATCCATGGCGGCATGGGCTACTCGAAGGA
>JBKJSW010000266.1:0-2915 GCA_046595765.1 Ahniellaceae bacterium | reverse complement strand
CGCTGGGCCGCGAGCCGCGGGCCGCAGGCGCAGATCAGCGGACTCGGCGTCGACACCTGCCAAACGCGGCAATCGCGCTGCCGACGTTTTGAAGTGAGGTGGCTGGGAATCCCGCGTGACCCGCATCGCGCGCGACCACGGGTGTTCCGCTGCAGCAGCGCAACCAGGCGCGATCGCGAGTCGGTACGGCGCATGAGCATCGAGCCTTGCGGCGCTTACAGGAACTCTAGCCGGCTCGCGACGGTGCGACGACGCCTCCCGCATGCGGGAGCGCCGCAAGGGAGCGCTGCCGCGAGCCGATGACTCCCGGGAAATATCGGGTGGCTTCAATGCGGAAATATGGCGGCGGGTCCGGCGGATACCGGACACCGCCGCGTGACGCGTTGACCTCAAGGCGTGGTCGAAAGGCTCCGCAGGAACTCAACCATGTCCGCGCGCTGCGCTACGTCGTTCAAATAGAACGGGTGTGGCGCGGTGGTGCCGCGCGCGGGCCCCAGCAGGGCGTCCAGTGTGGGCACGCTGTTGTCATGCAGGAAGTTTGGTTTGCGCGGCAGGTCCAGCAGCAGCGGCATGTTGATGCCGCGGATGTCGCCACGGATGCTCGCGTTCACCACTGCCATCTTGTCGTCGAAGATGCTGGCGACCGTATTGAGGATGGGATTGAGCGGCGGTGTGCGCATCGCGAGGAGCGTTACCGGATTGTCGCCGGGAAAGATGGTACGCATCGGCAGCACGGAAGAGGGCACTCGTACTCCCTGATTCACGTTGTGGCAGCCAGTGCAACCCACCGTGCGGAATAGTTCACGCCCACGTGCTACCGCGGGCGCAGCCGCCGCTGTAGTCACTCCGGGAGGCGCCTGCAAGCTGTTGAGATAACCGTTCATGTCAACCAGCTTGGCGTCGTCCACGCGGCCGCCCAGCGGATGTGTTTCGGTGCCGGGCATGCCGGTGGTGCTGATGGTTACAAAGGGATAGCCGGTAACGCCTGTCGCGGCCAACACCTGGATGTAGTCGTCGACAATTTCGTTGCCTGCCGCCGTGCCGCCCAGCGTGGTCAGGAACGCACGTCCTCCCGCAGTGGTCAGAAACGTCGGGTCGAGCAGCGCCGTGTAAACGAGGTTGCCGAAGTTGTCGAGCGTCGCGATCGTACCCTCTGTGCCCCACGGGGCGGCCAGATCGGTACGGAACAGCGCAGAGTTGTGCATGGGATCGCCGTTGCCGTCGGGCGTATCGTCGAACATGCCGATGGGATAGAACGCCGGATTGCTGACGTAGGCATCAACCTGGGCCTCGGTGGAGGTCTCGGTCAGTCCGGTGGGCGCGCGACCGAGCGTTGCGCCACCGTTCGCCGTCAGCGCGAGCTGCAACACGGGATAGTAGGCCCGGGTGTTGGTGCCAATCGCCAGCAACGCGCCGAAATTGAGGTTGTGATTGGCCCGACCGTCGAGGCGACGCCCGATGCTGCCGCCGTTCGGCAGCTGGAACACCGAGTTGTCGGTAACGGTATGGCAGAGCGCGCAGGTGGCACCGGCCTTGTCGCCCGCACTGACGTCGATGATGCCGTTGCCGTTGCTGTCTTTCGCGGCGATGCCGATCACGGCGTTGGCGTTGATCAGCGTGACTGTCGTCGCCACGCTGTTGAGTAGCGGCGCGTTGGCTGGGGAGAGGTCGGTCGCAAGCTCGCGCGCAATGGCCTGCTGCGTCGCGACCGGCAGGGCCTCGACGTCGACGCTCAGCCCGGCCTGCAATGCCTTGATCGGCGTGAAGTTGGTGGCGAGGATGCCCTGTGGCAAACGCAGCGCATCAGTCCAGAAGCGTTCGTTGTTGAAGGTCTCGAAGCGAAATACCGTTCTGCCGTTCGTCACATTGCCGGCACGATGCGGAAATGCAGGGCCTTGAACGGCGGGGCCGTCGCTCGCCGTGGGCCCCGGCGCGGGTGGAACCGGCGTCGGCGGCTGATTGTTGTTGTCGCTGCTGCTGCAACCTGCGAGAACCGCTGCGACTGCAGTGCTGAGGACAAGACGCGAGGTGATTCTGCGCGCGTTGGCGAAATCCCACATAAAAGCTCTCCCTTCTCGATCGGCAATAGCGAACGCCCCGGACAACACTTCCTGGCACGTCGCATCCGTTTGTCCCCTCATGTAGCAATACGCGCCGTCACGTCGCCGTCCGGTGAGCCCTGCTATTCGTGGCGTCCCGAAAAAGATACAGATCGTGTTTGCATGTCGACAGATCCGATAGACAACCTGCTCAGGCAGTTCAAGACGACCGCGAGCCTGATCCATGTCGGGCCCTTTTGCGGCAACACGCCCGCGCAGCTCATGCAGGGAAAAGGACATATCCACGTCATCACGCGGGGCTGGGTAGACGTGCGCCACGACGCCCTGCCGTCGCTGTATGTCGACGAGCCGACCTTGCTGTTCTACCCAAGAGCGTTGCCGCACCGCTTCCTGACCGACGCAAGTTCTGGAGCGGATTTCCTCTGCGCCACCGTGGCGTTTGACGCCGGCCCCCTGAATCCGCTCGTGCAGGCGCTGCCGCCGATGCTGGCCGTCCCGTTGGCGGCCATGCCTGAACTGCGCTCGACGCTTGATCTCCTGCTGAGCGAAGCCGCAGATAACCGCTATGGCCGCAGCTCCACGGTCGACCGCTTGTTCGAAGTATTGCTCGCGTTGCTGCTGCGCCGGATCCTGAGTGAGGGAACCATGTCGACTGGCATGCTGGCGGGGCTCGCGCACGCCCAGGTCGGCAGGGCGATGCTGGCACTGCACCAAGCTCCCGAGCTGCCATGGACGCTCGAACAGCTTGCCGGGGTCGCGGGTATGTCGCGCAGCCGCTTTGCACAGACCTTCAAGGCAATTCTCGGCACCACCGTCGGTGAGTACCTGCTGAGCTGGCGGCTTTCGCTTGCGCAG
>JBKJSW010000255.1:0-4220 GCA_046595765.1 Ahniellaceae bacterium | reverse complement strand
CCTTGCGATGCTTGCGCGTCTTCCGCGCTCGCGGCGATGCCGGGACACGCAGCGAGGAGCAGCAACACGCGAGGCAACAGCGACCGATGAATCGTCATGGTGTCTCCCGGTGGGCTTGTGCGAAAGGATCGATGGTCGAAATGTAGTCGCTGGCGGAAGGATTCCAAAACCGAATCGCTGCGGTCGGCTGCACCGGGGATTCGCATGCAGCGGCAGCGGGCGGGGAGAAAACCGTGGAATTCACGCCGAGGAACTATTGCGGCCAGGCGAATCCGGGGTCCACATGCACTGCACGGCCGCCAAGCAGTGTCAGCAACACGCGCGTCTCGCCGATCCGTTCCGGCGCGGTGTCGAACAGGTTGCGGTCGAGCACGACGAGGTCGGCTGCGTGGCCGGGAATGATCGCGCCGCTCAAGCGCTCGGCACGCGCTGCGTAGGCGCCATTGCGGGTGAGCGCCTGCAGCAGCAGGGTAATCGGCAACGACTGCGCAGAACCTGGCAATATTCCGTCGCCGGGCGTGGTTGGCCGCCTCGCCGCGATCTCCATCGCCTCGAAAGGATCGAAACTCGGTGCCGGTCCATCACTGCCGGCGACGAGTGTCGCGCCGTGTGCGGCGAGAGCGGCGAACGGAAGCAGGTGTGCAGCGCGCTGCTTCCCCAGTCGCTCCAGTCCCTTGAATTCGGCAAGTTCCGACGGCGATGCCCACGCGAGCTGCAGGTTTGCGATCACGCCCAGCGCACGGAATCGCGGCAGGTCGGTGGCATCAACGAGGGCGAGGTGTGCGATCTGGTGGCGCCGGTCGCGCGCGCGGTCGACATCGCGCGCACGTTCGACCGCGTCAAGCGCAATGCGCACGGCGCGATCGCCCATCGCGTGGAAATGCAGGTCATAGCCAGCGGCGGCGAGCGTCGCCACGACGCGGGTCAACTCCGCCGGCGCGATGGTCGGCTCGCCGCTGGTCGCGGGCATATCGGAATACGGTTGCAGCAGCGCGCCATTGCGCTCCGGAAAATCGCCGTCGACGAAGATTTTCACCATGTCCTCGCGGAACATCCCCGCGTCGCCGGCTTCGGGGCGAACGAGCGTTCGCAGCAATCGCTCTACACCCTTGCTCGCCTGAAACCGTCGGGCGGCACGCACGCGGACCGTCAACTCACCCGCGCGCGCGGCCGCGCGGTAAGCGTCCAGCATCGGCTCGCTGACGCTTGCGTCGGTCACTGCCGTGATACCACGCGCGTTGAGCAACGCCGACACGTGGGCGAGTGCACGCCGGTACTCCTGCGGGGAGGGCGCTGGCAGCTCCTGCCGGACTTTCGCAGCCGCGGCGCCGTGCACGAATCCATTCGGCTTTCCGAGGCCGTCGCGTTCGATGCCGTCGCCAACTGCCTCTTCGTCAACCAACCCCAGCTGCTCCAGCGCGCGGGAGTTCAGCCACATTCGATCACCCTGCGCGGACAGCAACACCGTGGGGTGCTGCAAAACAAGGCCGTCGAAGCCGCCACTCGGGCCGGTACCGTCAAACATATCCTCGCGCCAGCCACGCGCGATGAGCCATTGATCGTCAGTCAAATTCGCGTCGCAGGCAGCAGCGCTGCTACGCAGCTGCCGCGCGTCCTTCGCGTTCCCGAGCTGGCAACGCAGGAACCATATCCCCGCCGACATCGGATGGACGTGCGCGTCGTGCAGGCCCGGCAGGACCATGCGACCGTGAAGGTCGACGATGCGCGTCGCGTCGCCCGCGTGGCGCGCGATCACGTCGTCGCTGCCGACCGCGATGATGCGTCCATGGGCGAGGGCGACGGCCTCCGCATTCGGTCGAGCTGGATCGGCGGTGTAGATGACCCCGCCGCGCAGGATCACGTCGGCTTGAACAAGTGCCGTCGATTCCGCGGCCTCGGCGCGAGCGCAGAGGCACGCCAGCGCCACCCACGCGAGCAACGCACACGTGATCGTCAATCGGGCTTCGCTTCCGAAAGGCATGCAAACTCCGGGGTGGCGTCCATCGTCGGATGGTTTGGCAGTCGCCGCAAGCTGCAGGGGCTTTGCGATAAAGTCTGAAGCCCGGGTGCGAAGGGCTGGAATGATGTCGAGCGGCAAACAAACCACGGGTAGTGAGGCCAACCTCGACCGCATCGTCGCGCAGGCGCGCCGCGACGCGGAACAGCGCAGCAAGGGTTATCGCGAACGTGCCCTCAAGATGTACCCGTGGATCTGCGGTCGTTGCGCGCGCGAGTTCACGCGCGTCAACCTCATGGAGCTGACGGTCCACCATCGCAACCACGATCACGACTTCAACCCGCCCGACGGCAGCAACTGGGAGTTGCTGTGCGTGTATTGCCATGACAACGAGCACTCGCGTTACATCGACCACACCGGAGTCAGCGCGCTCGATGCCGAAGACCGGCCCGCCGCGGCAACCAGCAATCCGTTCGCGAACCTCAAGGCGTTGATGAAGCGCGCTTGAGATTTCGGCATTCTCCCGACCGGAATCGATTGCATCATTGCAGCGCGAGCAACCGTCCGCTTTTGACCTGAAAAATGCGTCCATGGCACCCGACGCCGCCAATTCCCGTTAATTAGACAAGACAGGCTCGACTGGAACGCCCGACATGCTGCAGCAGGACTCGCCGACCGTAGCGGGCAATGCATCGCTCTCCTTGCCCCGCCGCACGCTCGGTGCGGTGGCCTTGCTGCTGCTCGTCGGCCTGTGCGTACTGCGCTCCTCATTCGGCACTCGACTCGACAGCTTCACCGTCGACGAGCCGTGGCACATCGTCGCCGGCGCGAGTTACGTGCGTACCGGCGCTTTCCATCTCAATCCCGAGCATCCGCCACTGGTGAAGCTCGCCGTAGGCAGCGCAATGCCCGTCGACTTCCGGCTGCGGCCTGCCTCGGCGTTGAGCGAAAAGGCGCAGGAGCGAACCTGGGTCGAGGAGACGATGTTCAATGACAACGATCCGCAGAGTGCGCAGGCAACCGCGCGCGGCGCGATGTGGGCATTCCACGCGACGCTGCTGCTGGCCTTGGGCGTGCTGCTGTGGCGCGCCGCCGGATTCGCATGGGCAGCTGGAACCCTGGCATTCCTCGCGCTCGACCCGACCATCGGCGCCCACCTGCCGGTGGTGATGACCGATTTGCCGCTCGCCTTGACCTTGATGACCTCCGTCGTCGCGGCCAGCGTGCTGGCGGCAACCTGGCAATGGCGCTGGGTGATGGCAGCGGGCATTGCCGCCGGGCTTGCGCTCAGTGCGAAACACTCGGCGTTGGCCGGCCTTGGTGGACTCTTCAGTGTGTTGCTCGTCGCCTGCGCGCTTGGCTGGCGCGAAGGGCGCTGGCGCGCCGCGCTGACCCGGATGGGCAAGGTCGCGGCGATGGGCTTGCTCGCGGTCGTCGTGCTGTGGGCGCAGTACGGATTTCGCTTCCACGCCGCGCCAGACGGGAGCGACGGTTTCAACCGCTTTACCGAAGACAAGATCGCCGAGATCAAGCTCGCTCACTGGCGGGGCGGTCTCGCATTCGCGGATCGCTGGCACCTGCTGCCCCGCGCGTACCTGTGGGGGCTTGCCGACACGGTGCGCACTGGCGTCGAAGGTCGCGGCATCAGCGAACACTTCATCTGGGGCAAGCAATACCAGGGCAAGGCCCCTTGGTTCTCATGGCCAGCCATCGTGTTGTCCAAGTTGCCACTCGCCCTGTTGCTGCTTGCGGTGCTGGGCGTTGCGCTGCTGCGGCGCGCACGGCTACCTGCGAGTACGCGCTGGATGTTGTGGACGCTTCTCGGGGCGTCCGCGGTGCACCTGCTCGCGCTGGCCGGCTCGGGCGGGGTGTGGGGCGGCGTGCGGCACGCGTTGCCATTGATTGCGGCGGTGTCGATCCTCGGTGGCGCCGCGATCGCGCAGGCTTGGCAGCGCAGGTCGCGTGTCGCCGCAGTGGCCGTCGCATTGCTGGTGGTCGCGGCACTCGCGATGACGATTCGCGAGCCGCGGCTCTGGGAATATCACAACGAGCTCGTGGGAGGCAGCGCGGGTGCCCATCGCTACTTCCGCAATGAGGGATTGGACCTCGGCCAGCGCTTCGCCGAAATCCGCGCATTCCACGATCGCCAGATTGCTCCGAGCGGCCTGCCGATGTACGCGGACTACTGGATGATCGAGGATCAGGTGCGCGCCGCGAAACTCCACTACCGCCGACCGGTGGAGGACATCAACGACACCAATGT
>JBKJSW010000089.1:0-5836 GCA_046595765.1 Ahniellaceae bacterium | reverse complement strand
CGCAGCCGTAGATCACGAGCGCACGAGCGCCCTCGCCCACGATACGCGTGGCGTCGCGACCGGCACGTCCCGGGCGCACACCGACCTGGGTCAGTCCGATCGCATTCGCGCCTTGCGGGAGTTCGTTGCAGCGCGCGCCAAGAATTGCCGCGAAGTTTTCGCACGCGCCGCGCAAGCGGCCCGCCTCGCCATGCTGCACTGCCTGGTCACCCATGATGAGGACCGAGCTTGCTGACGTTGCGAATGCGTCGCGCATGGCCTGCACGTCGACGCCCGCGCATCCAGCCGGCGCGCGGCCGGCCGCAAGCTCGGCCAGCGCCTCGACCCAGGCGTGCGGCGCCACGACGAAGCGCCCCGCGAGGTCGAAATTGAATCCGAAGTCCACCGCGTTCAACACGTACACGCGGGCGCCGCGCAGCGCTGCCTTGCGGATCCGATGCGCGAGCAGCGGTTGCTCCCGGCGCGGATCGGAGCCGACCAGGAAGATCGCGTTGGCCCGCTCGATCTCCGCCAGCGGCATTGCGAAGGTACGCGGCGCGGCGTGGTCGGCGGGATCGCTCTTGCGCAGCCGATGGTCGATTGATTCGCTGCCCAGCGCCCGCACCAGCCTCGCCAGCAACAGGCCCTCCTCGCTCGAAGTTTGCGGCGAAACGAGGGCTGCAATGTCCGCGCCTGCATGTGGTTTCAGCGCCGCGCTCGCGGCAGCGATGGCCTGGTCCCAGCTCGCTTCGACCAGCGCTCCGTCGCGGTTGCGCACCATGGGGGTACTGAGTCGGTCGCCGTTCAATGCCTGGTGCGAATAGCGGTCGCGATCCGACAACCAGCATTCGTTGACTGCCTCGTTCTCGCGCGGCACGCAGCGCATCACTTCCCCACGGCGCACGTGCAGCCAGAGGTTGGCACCGAGCGCGTCGTGGTAACCGATGGACTCGCGCGCGACCAGCTCCCACGGACGCGCGCGGAAGCGGAACACCTTGTTGGTCAAGGCGCCGACCGGACACACGTCGATGATGTTGCCCGACAGTTCGGAATCAACAGCCTTGCCGATGTACGTGCCGATCTCGAGGTTCTCGCCGCGCCCCATGCCGCCGAGCTCGTAGGTGCCGGCGATCTCGGACACGAAACGCACGCACCGGGTGCAGTGGATGCACCGCGTCATGTCGGTCGCGACGAGCGGCCCGAGGTTCTCGTCGGGGACGACGCGCTTGCGCTCGACGAAGCGCGAGACCGAGCGCCCGTAGCCCATCGCCACGTCCTGCAATTCGCACTCGCCGCCCTGGTCGCAGATAGGGCAATCGAGCGGATGGTTGATGAGCAGAAATTCCATGACGTTGCGCTGCGCATCGAGCGCGCGCGCGGACTGTGTCTGGATCTTCATGCCTTCCATCACCGGGGTCGCGCAGGCGGGCAGCGGCTTCGGGGATTTCTCGACGTCGACCAGGCACATGCGGCAATTCGCTGCGATCGGCAACTTGTCGTGGTAGCAGAAACGCGGGATCGCGACGCCGATGCGGTCGGCCGCCTGGATGATCATCGAACCCTTGGGCGCGGTCAGCGGTACGCCATCGATCTCGATGGATACGTGGCCCTCCGGCACCGGCGGTTTCACGATCGCCGCGTCGCCAATTTGTGCGCTCATGCGGCCACCTGCTGGCGCACGGTGCCCGCGCGTTCGTCGTCCACGAGGAAGCGCTTGTGCACGATGGCGTATTCGAATTCATGCCAGAAATGGCGGAGGAAGCCCTGCACCGGCCACGCGGCCGCCTCGCCGAACGCGCAGATGGTGTGGCCCTCGATCTGGCCCGCCGCACGCTTCAGCATCGCGAGGTCCTGCATCACTGCGGTGCCATCGACCATGCGCGTGAGCAGGCGGTACATCCAGCCCGTGCCCTCGCGGCAGGGCGTGCATTGCCCACAGGATTCGGCCTTGTAGAAACGCGCGATGCGCTGGCAGGCGCGCACCATGCAGGTGCTGTCGTCCATCACGATCACCGCACCGGAACCCAGGCCGGATCCGGCCTTCTGCAGGCTGTCGTAGTCCATGGTGAGGCCAAGCATCGTCTCGCCTGGCAGCACCGGCATCGAGGAACCACCAGGAATGACCGCCTTGAGCGTGCGCCCCCCGCGCATTCCGCCCGCCATCTCCAGCAGCTCGCGGAAGGGCGTGCCCAGGCGGATCTCGAAGTTACCGGGGTTGGCCACGTGGCCCGATACCGAAAACATCTTGGGTCCGCCGTTGTTCGGCTTGCCAAGGCCCAGAAACCACTCGGCGCCGTTGCGCATGATCGCGGGCACGGACGCGAAGGTCTCGGTGTTGTTGATGGTGGTCGGCTTGCCGTACAGCCCGAAATTCGCCGGAAACGGCGGCTTGAAGCGCGGCTGGCCCTTCTTGCCTTCGAGCGATTCCATGAGCGCGGTCTCTTCGCCGCAGATGTACGCACCCGCACCGAGCACGCTGTGGAGTTCGATGTCGATGCCCGAGCCCTGGATGTCGCGTCCCAGCCAGCCTTTTTCGTAGGCCTCGTGCAGCGCGTGCTCGAAGCGCTCGAACGGCTCGTGGTGGAACTCGCCGCGCAGGTAGTTGTAGCCGACCGTCGCACCCATCGCGTAGCACGCGATCGCCATGCCCTCGACGACCGCGTGCGGGTTGTAGCGCAGGATGTCGCGATCCTTGCAGGTGCCGGGCTCCGATTCGTCGGAATTGCACAGCACGTACTTCTGCGTGATCGAACCCTTGGGCATGAAGCTCCACTTGAGGCCCGACGGGAAGCCGGCGCCACCGCGGCCACGCAGGTTCGACGCCTTGACCTGTTCGATCACCTGCTCCGGCGGCGTCTTCTCCGCGAGGATCCGGCGCCAAGCCTGGTAACCGCCCGACTTCAGGTAGCTGTCGTAGCTCCAGGGTTGCTCGAAGTGCAACGTCGTCATGCAGACGTTGTGCGCTTCGGGGATCGGTCCGTATGCCATCGCGCGCGGCCTCAGCTCAGACCGTCGAGCAGCGCGTCGACCGATTCGGTCGTGAGGCGCTCATGGTAATGGCCGTCGACGACCATCATCGGCGCGGCGGTGCAGGCAGCAAGGCACTCCTCCTCGATCTTGAGGAAAATGCGGCCGTCTGCGGTGCTCTCACCTTGTCGGATGCCGAGCTTGCGTTCGCAATGGCGCACGATGTCCTCGGCCCCATTGAGCCAGCAGGAAATGTTGGTGCAGATGGCTACCTTGTGGCGGCCGACCGGCTCAATATCGAACATCGAATAAAAAGTCGCGACCTCGTACGCCCAGACCGGCGGCACACCCAGATATTTTGCCACCGCCGCCATCGCGGCGTCGGTCAGATGCCCACCATTGGCTTCCTGCGCGGCCATCAAACCTTGCAGCAGCGCACTTCGCCGGCGGTCGGCGGGAAATTTGGCAAGCCAGTGATCGATGTGCGCGCGCGTTGCCGCGTCCAACGCGACCAGCGGATCGATGTCGCGCACCGCCTCGAAATTTCCGGTCGCCTTCATCGGTCGATCTCGCCGAAGACGACGTCGTACGTGCCGATCATCGCCACCACGTCCGCGAGCATGTGGCCGCGCACGATCTCGTCGATGGACGAGAGATGCGCGAAGCCCGGCGCGCGCAGTTTGACCCGGAACGGCTTGTTGGCTCCGTCGGAAACGATGTAAGCACCGAACTCGCCCTTCGGCGCTTCCACCGCGGCATAAGTCTCGCCCGCAGGCACGCAATAACCTTCCGTGAACAGTTTGAAATGATGGATGAGCGCTTCCATGTCGTCCTTCATCTCGGTCCGCGACGGGGGCGACACCTTGAAGTTGTCGATCATCACGGGACCGGGCGTCGCACGCAGCGCATCGACGCACTGCTTGATAATCCGGTTGGATTGGCGCATCTCCTCGACGCGCACCAGATACCGGTCGTAGCAGTCGCCGGTGACGCCGACCGGAATGTCGAAATCGACCGCGTGGTACATCGCATACGGCTGCTGCTTGCGCAGGTCCCACGCGGTGCCGGAGCCGCGCAGCATGGGGCCGGTCATGCCCCAGGCCAGGGCCTGCTCCGGCGACACGACGCCGATGCCCACGCTCCGCTGCTTCCAGATGCGGTTGTCGGTCAGAAGGGTTTCGTACTCGTCGACGCGTTGCGGGAAGTCCGCGCAGAACGCATCCAGGAAGTCCAGCATCGACCCTTCCCGCCAGGCGTTCATGCGGTGCAGGTCAGCGCCCTTCCGCCACGGCGACTCGCGGTACTGCGGCATGCGCTCGGGCAGGTCGCGATAGACGCCACCCGGCCGGTAGTAGGTCGCGTGCATGCGCGCGCCGCTCACCGCCTCGTAGCAGTCCATCAATTCCTCGCGCTCGCGGAACGCGTACAGGAACACGGTCATGGCGCCGAGGTCGAGCGCGTTGGATCCGATCCACATGAGGTGGTTGAGGATCCGGGTGATCTCGTCGAACAGCGTGCGGATCCACTGCGCGCGCAGCGTGGGCTCGATGCCCAGCAACTGTTCGATCGCGCGCACGTAGGCGTGTTCGTTGCACATCATCGAGACGTAGTCCAGCCGGTCCATGTAACCGATCGACTGGTTGTAGGGCTTCGACTCGGCGAGTTTCTCGGTGCCCCGATGCAGGAGTCCGATATGGGGGTCGGCCCGCACGATCGTCTCGCCGTCCATTTCGAGAACGAGCCGCAGCACGCCATGGGCCGCCGGATGCTGGGGGCCGAAATTCATCGTGTAATTGCGGATCTCGGCGACGTCACTCACGCCGGATCTCCTGCAGACTCGGCCCGCGCCTGCTCGTAGCGCGAGTCGTCGCGGATCACACGCGGCACGAGCACGCGCGGCTCGATCGACACCGGTTCGTATACGACGCGCTGCTTCTCGGGGTCGTACCGCACCTCGACATTGCCGATGAGGGGAAAGTCCTTGCGGAACGGGTACCCGATGAAACCGTAATCCGTGAGGATGCGGCGCATGTCGGGATGGCCTTCGAACACGATGCCGAAGAGGTCGAAAGCCTCGCGCTCGAACCAGTTCGAGGCCCGCCATACACCAGTGAGCGAGGAAAGCATGGGCGCCGCGGAATCCGAGCACCGAGCTCGTATCCGCACACGCCAATTCCGCGACACCGACAACAGATGCACCACCACCGCAAACCTTCCCGCCTCGGATTCGCCGCGCGGCCTGTCCGCCCATGCAAATCGCCCAGGCCCATGGCTGCCTTCGACGCCACGTGAGAAACCATCGTCCGAGACATCCCAGGTGTCCCACTCGTCGAGTCCGTAACCGAGGTAATCGACGCCGCAGAGGTCGATCAACTGCTCGAAGGCGAAGTCCGGTTCGTCGCGCAGCAGTAGCGCGGTCGCCGCCCAGTCCGATGGCGCCACTTCCAGCGTGACCTGGTCGAAGGCGACGCCGAGGGCGATCACGCGATCGCCGAGCCGCGCCCGCAGGGACTCGCACAGCGCGGCGGCCGTACTCATGACTTGCGTCCCACCGTGCTGGTGCGCCGGATCTTCTTCTGCAGCTGGAGGATGCCGTAGATCAGCGCCTCCGCCGTCGGTGGACAGCCCGGCACGTAGATGTCGACCGGCACGATCCGGTCGCAGCCGCGCACCACTGCGTACGAGTAGTGATAGTAGCCACCGCCGTTGGCGCAGCTGCCCATCGAGATGACCCACTTGGGCTCGGGCATCTGGTCGTAGACGCGCCGCAGCGCGGGCGCCATCTTGTTGACCAGGGTGCCGGCCACGATCATGACGTCGGACTGCCGCGGACTCGGGCGGAACACCACGCCGTAGCGATCGAGGTCCAGCCGCGCGGCGCCGGCATGCA
>JBKJSW010000463.1:0-3335 GCA_046595765.1 Ahniellaceae bacterium | reverse complement strand
GGGGCACTACCGCAACCCGCTGGTCCTGGGGAACGGCGTCATCGTGGTCGCGCACACCTCGGAAACGGGCGGCGTCGTGAACCTCGGCACGCCGACCCTGCCGGTGCCCAGCTATCGCTTCCGGCTGAAATTGATGGCTCCGGGAGGCGGCGGATTCCTGACTGCCGGTGCCGCGTTGACCGCCGGCATCGCCAAGACTGTCACGTGGTGGAACCCGGATCAGTCCGCGACGTACTCCGGCGAACTCTGGGAATTGAGTCCCGTCGAAGTGCGTGCGCGCCCGGCGCCGCCGGCAACATCCGAGCCGCCGCTCGCGGCGTCCGAACAAGCGGCCTTCGCCACAGCCGGCGTGAACGAGTCGACGCTGCGCGAGTTCCTGCGCCAGCGGAATCTCGGCCTCATGGTGGTGCGCAACACCACGCATCGCGACCGCGCCGACAAGCAGCAGCCGTACAACCTGCGCGTGCCGGGTGGCGTGCAGACACTCGGTGCGGGCGGCGCGATTTACGACATCGCCCACTTCCAGGCGTTCCAGGCCGACCAGGTGCGCGGCATCGGTGGCAGCGATTCGCCGGACCCGGGGCGTCGCGTGCTCGCACGATTCCTCAACGACGCTGCCGCCGTCGCCAACAACCTGCCGAATCCCACGGGACCTGCCGGCAGCGCGCCGATCTTTCCGGACGGGTCGACCGCGTTGTTCGTGCCGGCACGGCGTGCGCTCACCTGGCAGGTCACGGCGCCCGACGGCACTCCCGTCGTGCGCGAGCGCTTCTGGTTGACGCTGCAGCCCGGCGAGATCCGAACCTGCGGCGGTTGCCACGGAATCAACACCGCCGGGCAGGCCGGGCAGGCCGCGGCGACCAGTACTCCGCAGGCCCTCACAGCCATCCTGCAGGCATGGAGCGCCAACGCCGGCCTGGTTTTCGCGAACGGCTTCGAGTAACGCAACGCAGCCCGCGCCGCGAATGTCTCGCGGCGCGGGCGTCCGTCAGCCTTTCTGCGGCAGGAAACTCGTATCGAGGAAGTACTGCCTGGGATCGCTGGAATTGACCACCGCGTCGACGCTTTCGCGCTGGCAGAACTCGGTCGGGTCGAACCAGATGTTGTCGGAATACATGAGGTGGACTTTCTGCGTCGCCGGATCCTGCCACTGCGAGCAGACGCGCCACGGGCTCTTGCCGTTGACCTTGAGGCCGGTGTTCTGTTCGACCGCTTGGAATTTCGTCTGCACCTTGGTGCCGTGGGTCTCGAGCCACTTGCGGATTTTCTTGTTCTTGATGCCGCCGAAAAAAAGCCACCAGCCGAGCAGCGCGATGATGACCCCGAAAAATCCGACGATCAGCGCGCCGAACCAGTTTTCCATGAAGCTGTCGAGGCGCGCGCGCTCCGGCGTGACCTTCGAGTACAGCACTTTCACCTTTTCGCCGCGGTCGTAGGCGGGCGAACTCGACGAACTCGACGTGATGAACGTGAGTGTCTTGCCGTCCGTCGTGGTGTACTGGACGACCGGCTTGTACATCGTCGAAACCTTGCCGTCCGATGTCGAGCGCTCCGTCTCGAAGTCGACGACCGTACCTTCGGTCGCGATTCCTCCAGCCTTGAATTTGAGTGTCGACTGGCTGAGTGCCCAGGCACCCCAGAGCATGCCGAGACCTGCGAGCAGTGCGAAGAATCCCCCGATGATGCGACCCATGATTCATCCCCCCCGGATGCGCGCGCCCCGCCTGCGGCGTTCGCGTTGCATTGCAAACTGAAGCCCCCGCGGCAGGCGCCGGCTTGGGCCCTTCAGCACTCTCCTGATAATACGCAAAATGCCTGGATCGGATGCCAAGGCGCCACCGCGGCCGTGCGCCGGTCGTGCCCGGTCTACCGGCATACTCTCCGTGGGCCCCGCTTCCCGCGGAGGTCATCGCGCAGCGCCTCTCACAGCCAGCAGTGTCGCAACGGGAGCAGATCATGATCGTGACGCCGATTTACGCAGGTATCCTCGCGCTGCTGTTCCTGCTGCTGAGCTATCGCGTCATCCAGTTGCGCGGCCACGGCCAGCCGAGCTTCGGCGACGGCGGCGACATCCAGCTGCTGCGGCGGGTGCGCGCGCATGGAAACTTCGCCGAATACGTACCTTTCATCCTGCTGATGATTGGCCTGCTCGAACTCGGACATTGGCCCGCCTGGCTGTTGCACGCCCTGGGCCTGACGCTGGTCGTGGCGCGCTTGCTGCACGGCTACGCGCTCTCCTGGACAGAGTCCTTCAAGTTCGGCCGCTTCTGGGGCACGGCGCTGACATTCGGTCTGCTGCTCGTCTGCGGCGTGCTTTGCCTCTACCAGGCCTTCGCGGCGTATTCCTGACGCGCGGGTCGCGGTCTCCTGATCTGTTGTTGCGGCGCTCGCGCGAATCACTCCGCGCGTCGGGTCAGCAGCAGCGCCACGCCCGCGAGGATGATCGCGGAGGCCACGTAGTCGAGCGTCGAAATGCGTTCGCCCGCGAGCCACGCGCCGAGCAGCAGCGCGATCGGCGGATTGACGTACGCATAGCTCGTCGCAAGCGCGGGACGCACGTGTTGCAGCAGCCACACGTAGGCGCTGAAGGCGACGATCGAGCCGAACAGGATGAGGTACGCGAGCGCCATCCACGCATGCTGCGTCGGCATCGCCCGCGGCCACGATCCGGTGATCGCCGCGAGCACGATGAGGCCCGCGCCGGCGCCAAGCATCTGCGCGGCGGTGCTCATGAGCGGCGGCGGCATGTCCTGGCGCCGGCTCCACACCGATCCGAAAGCCCAAGCCAGCGGTGCGCCGAGCAGGGCGAGCGCCCCCAGCGGCGACGCACGCAACTCACCGCCGACGTTGAGCAGCACCACGCCGCTGAATCCGATGACAAGTCCAAGCACATCGCGGCGATGCGGCCACTGGCCGTACAGTCCGGCGATCAGCGCGGCCCACAGGGGCAGCGAAGCGACGGCTACCGCGGCCAGCCCCGAGGCCACCGTCTGCTGCGCGTAAGCGACCAGCGTGTTGGCAGTTCCGAGCAGCAACAGGCCAGTGATCGCCGCGTTGCGCCATTGCCTGGGCGTCGGCGACGGATGGCCGCGCAGTCGCAGCCATGCGTAGAACAGCGCGCCCGCGGTGAAGAAGCGGATGGCGCCGAGACCGAGCGGCGAGAAACTCTCCAGCGCGAAATGGATGCCGAGGTACGTTGACCCCCACACCACGTACACGAGCGCAAGCGCGACCGCCGTTGCGACCGCACTTGGGTGACGCACGGGCGTGTTGCTCATGCCGGGAACCAAGATAAAAGGGGGGAGGACCGCTGTGGCGGTGACCACATTGTACGA
>JBKJSW010000126.1:0-3814 GCA_046595765.1 Ahniellaceae bacterium | reverse complement strand
CCGAAGAGGATCAGGTCTCCAGGCCGCGCGCCTTGTGAAAGTCGACACACCATCAACGTTCTGATATCAGGAGTGCGAGCGCGCCACAACAGAAACTGGGGTCAGAGTGGACTTTTCTGGACGCGACGAAGTGACGCACGTCCAGGCGGATATCCGAAGAGGATCAGGTCTCCAGGCCGCGCGCCTTGTGAAAACCGACACACCACCCACGTTCTGATATCGGGAGTGCGAGCGCGCCACAAAGTGCACTCTGACCCTCTTTTGCCGATGACGACAACTCGACGGGACATCGTCTTTTAGAGCAATCAGGGAAGGCACTCCGACCCTGTTATTTCAAACAAGACCTGACCCCGCGCTTTGCGCGATCGCAGGCCCCATCGCGAAAGCGGTGGGGCCCTTTCGTGCGCCGACACGCTGGCCTGGTCAGTCAGGGAGCTCGATCTTCACTCCCACGCCAACGGAAGTTTCGGCTTCCGAGTTGGCTCGTGCGTTGGGTGAGGTGGCGTCTGGCGTGGTGGTGCTGCCATAAACGATCGGCTCCACCGAGCCTGCCGCACTTGAACTGACCGTTGTCGTCTTATATTCGGTGTCGCCAGCGGTCTGCGTTGTCGAACTCACCTCGACCGGAGATGAAGGCTCGGCCGGTATGGGAATCGTCTCAACCGATTCCTGTGCGACGACAACGGCAACGCAGGATGCGGCAGCGAATAGAACCGTTGCTACGAAGGATGGTGCTTTCATTCTTGACCCCCTGTTTATGCGGCACAGGCCGCGATGGTGGAAAGGCGGCGAGAGCGCCGCAGGTGGCTGCCGCAGAGGGCATCTGCGGTGCCTCCTCTATTACGCGTCAAATACGGCAGCCAGCGCTCACGCAATTCCGTCCAAGGACACGCGCCAGCAGTTGGAGGTCCGATGGCCGCCAATGTTCGGGAACATCGGCGTGGTCGCCTAACTAACACGTCGGTGAAGTCCTGACCGCCTTTTCTTTACAGGTTTGTGCGCAACGAAGATTGGCCGCTACGGAGCGGCGCCACTGGTTGAGGTCAGCATCACCGGAGTGCAGATGTGCGCCTGCTGATGGGTCTAGCGTGGCTGCTAGCCGCGAGCATGGTTGCGAGCCACGGCGGTGGCCTGAATGCGCAGGGCTGCCACAACAACCGAAAGACAGTCGACTACCGCTGCCACGGCGGTGGCGCTGCGACGTCGGCGCCGATTCCAAGGTCGAGCTTTGCACCGGCCTCCTCCGCGCGATCCACCGGCGGGAGCTACGCCAACTGCACTGAAGCACGCAATGCTGGGGCGGCGCCCGTTCGGCGTGGCGATCTTGGCTATGGATCACACCTGGATCGCGATAACGACGGCGGGAGATGTGAATAAGCAAAATGTACCTGACCCCTTTATCTGACCCCTTTATCTGCCTTGTCGCAAGCTGCTCGGCGGACTGCTCGGCAGGGCCGGAGGTGGGCTATTGGGAGGCTTGGGCAAACAGGCGGTCAGTTCAAGCATGAGCTTCGCCGCCACTTACGCACTCGGCCACGTGGCCAAAGCCTACTACGCAGGTGGACGCAAGCTGTCCGCGCAGATGCTCAAGGACACCTACGCCAGCACGTTGCAAGAAGCCCAGGGTCTCAAGGATCGCTACCTGCCCGAGATCCAGGCCAAGGCGAAGTCGCTCGATGCGCGCAGCCTGCTCGAGATGGTGCGCGGTGCCTGATGCAAACGGGTCGCAGTTCCTGACACCTTGCTGCGGGTACCGGAAAGTCGACTCTGACCCGGGTTTTTTTCACTGAACTTGCGTGAGACGCGGCGTCGGCAGGAGAATCGGCTTTCGGCGCCGAGTCGGAAAATCTCCATGAACCGTGTGTTTTCGAGCTTGCTTTGTCTATCGGTGTTGCAGATGTCCGCTTGCGGAAGTTCGCTGCCAAGTCCGGAGTTGGCGACGGCGGCGCCACCTGCAATCTCACTGATGGAAGACAACCTCGGGGCCAACTTCATCACCGGCCTGGGCGAGCACTCATTCCCGATCAGCAGCCAGGTACCCGAGGTGCGACGCTGGTTCGAGCAGGGATTGAAGTTGACCTTCGGGTTCAACCACGACGCAGCCGAACGTTCCTTCCTGCGCGCCACTGAGATCGATCCGGACTGTGCCATCTGCTGGTGGGGCGCGTCGCTCGTGCTCGGACCGCATGTCAATGCGGCCATGGATCCGACGGACCATGCCGACGCCTGGAATCGCCTACAGCGTGCGCGCGCGCTCGCGCACAACGCTTCGCCGCGCGAGCAGGCTTTCATCGAAGCGCTCTCGGCGCGCTACGCAGAGCACCCGCCCGAGGATCGAAGCGCGTTGGACCAGGCCTATGCGATGGCGACGCGCAGCTTGATGCAGTCGCGGCCCGACGATCTCGATGCGGCGACCTTCCATGCCGAAGCGTTGATGGACCTGCAGCCGTGGGACTACTACGACGAGCAGCGCCGGCCCAAGGGTCACACCGATGAGTTTGTCACCGTGCTGGAGTCGGTGATGCAACGCAATCCAGACCACGCAGGCGCGTTGCATCTGTACGTGCATGCCGTCGAAGCGTCGGACCGGCCCGAGCGGGGCGCTGCCGCCGCAGACCGATTGCGCGATCTGGTCCCTGGCTCTGGCCATCTCGTGCACATGCCTTCCCACATCTATGCGCGGGTCGGGCGTTGGCACGATGCGGTGCTCGCCAACCAGCTGGCGATCAGCGCCGATGACGCCTATCTTTCATTGTGCCGCGGCAATACTGGTGGCATCTACCCGCTGGGATACGTTCCGCACAACCATCACTTCCTATGGTTCGCGGCCAGCATGGAGGGAAGCAGCCGGATTGCACGCGAAGCCGCACTGCACACCGCCGAGCGCACCGGTGATGCGGAGCTGATGCGGCAGCCGGGTTTCGAAGCGATGCAGCATTACTGGATGACCCCCTGGTTCGACCGTGTACGTTTCGGACGCTGGGACGAGATTGCGGCGCTGCCCAATCCAGCGCCAGACCTGCCCTACGTCAGTGCGATCTGGCATTACGCGCAGGGCGTCGCGGCCGCGCGCCAGGGCCGACGACAGGATGCTGCGCAACATCTGGAAGCGTTGCGACCGCTGAGCAGAGATCCGGGGATGGATTCCATGCTGGTTTGGGACCGCTATCCGCTCAGTCATGCCGCGCGCATCGCCGAACGCAGTCTCAGCGCCGAGCTGGCCCTGCTCGACAACGACGTGGGTGCTGCGATCGCAGCGTTGCAGGAGGCCACTGTGATCGAGGATCGCATTCCCTACGACGAGCCGCCGGGCTGGCACGCGCCGACGCGTCACGCACTCGGCGCAACCCTGCTCAAGGCGGGCAGAGGCGCCGAAGCGGAATCCGTATTCCGGTCCGAGCTGCAACGCAACCCCGAGAACGGCTGGTCATTGTCCGGTCTCGCGCGCAGTCTGCGCGCGCAGCACCACGACAGCGAAGCACTCGCGGTGGAACGGCGTTTCGAACAGGCGTGGAAGAACGCGGACGTGGATCTGGCTTCATTGCCACTCTGATCAGCATCAGCGCAGCCTTCGAACGGAAAAACCAGGGGTCGGAGGCGACTTTTGTGTCCGACCTTTCGGTTTCAACCGCACACCACACCGCAAAAGTCGACTCTGACCCCTGTTTTCGCTGTTTTCGTGACCCCTGTTTTCCCTGTTTTCTTGAAAGGCACTCGAAACCCCCTGTTCTTTGCTTCCCAAGATAGGGATACTCTTATCAAGAGTTGACTTGAGAAAAGGAGTTCTGGGATGGCAAATACTATCGAGAGCGCA
>JBKJSW010000076.1:0-2702 GCA_046595765.1 Ahniellaceae bacterium | reverse complement strand
CCGTCACTACGGGCCTGCCGCACATCGACTATTTCCTGTCGAGCGGGTTGTTTGAGCCGGCCGCTGCGGACAACCAATATTCGGAGCGACTGGTGCGCTTGCCGGCGCTGGGCGCCGCGCTCATCGCTCCCACGGTATCGCCGCGCGTGCCGCGGTCCTGGCCCGCGCCCGGGCGTGAATTCGTCGAATTGCTGTGCGCGCAGAGCGCGTTCAAGCTGCTTCCCGTGCAGATCGACGCGTTTGTCGACATCCTCGCCGCCGCACCGAACGCCCGCCTGCACCTCGTGCCGCATGCCACTGAACGGGTGCGTTCGAGCATCAGCGAGCTGCTCCACCGCCGACTCGAGGCGGCCGGCGCCGATCCGGCATCGCAACTGGTGCTGCATCCTATGTTGCCGCTCGCCGAATTCCGCGGCCTCGCTGCGCAATGCGATTTCGGACTCGACACCTGCGGCTGGTCAGGTGGCATGAGCGCCCTCGACCACCTGGGCGAGGGGTTGCCGCTACTGACGGTTCCGGGAGCCAGCATGCGCAGCCGGCAAACCGCTGCGCTGCTGGAGTTGCTCGAAGTGCCGGAACTCATCGCGCGGGATCTGTCGGACTACTGCGGGCGGGCGCGGGCGCTCATCGCCGACCCGTCGGCCTGCGCAGGCCTGCGCGATCGCATCGTCGCCAACCGCGAACGGCTCTACAATACCGCCCCCGTCCACCGGGCCTTTGCCGACTTCCTCGCACACGCTTCTTCGGCGCGCGCGGCTGTGAGCGCGCCCGCCTGGTGAGCTCGCAGAGTCAGTCCGTCCCTCCAGCATCCGGAAGCGAATAACCCATGCAGTACATCTACACCATGATCGGCGTCAGCAAGATCGTGCCGCCGAAGCGCGAGATCATCAAGGACATTTCCCTGTCGTTCTTCCCGGGCGCCAAGATCGGCCTGCTCGGCCTCAACGGCGCCGGGAAATCGACGGTGCTTCGCATCATGGCCGGCGTCGACAAGGATTTTCACGGCGAATCGAGGCCGCAGGCCGGCATCAAGGTCGGCTTCCTCGAGCAGGAACCCAAGCTTGACCCGCAGATGACCGTTCGCGAAGCCGTCGAGGAAGGTGTCGGCGAAGTGCTCAGCGCGCAGTCCGCGCTTGACGCCGTGTATGCCGCCTACGCAGAACCCGACGCCGACTTCGACAAGCTTGCGGCCGAACAGCAACGACTCGAGGGCATCCTTGCCGCAGGCGATGCGAGCACGCTGACGCAACAGCTCGACATCGCCGCGGATGCGCTGCGCATCCCTGCCTGGGACGCGAAGATCGGAACCCTCTCCGGCGGCGAGAAGCGTCGCGTGGCGTTGTGTCGCCTGCTGTTGTCGAAGCCCGACATGCTGCTGCTCGACGAGCCGACCAACCACCTCGACGCCGAATCGGTGGAATGGCTGGAACAGTTCCTCGCGCGCTTCCCGGGCACGGTGGTCGCGGTCACCCATGATCGCTACTTCCTCGAGAACGCGGCCGAATGGATCCTCGAACTCGATCGCGGACGCGGCATCCCGTGGAAGGGCAATTACACGTCCTGGCTCGAACAGAAGACCGACCGGCTCAAGCAGGAGGAATCGCAGGAGAAGGGCCGTCTGCGCGCACTCGCGCGCGAACTCGAGTGGGTGCGCAGCAATGCCAAGGGCGGCCGTTCCAAGGGCAAGGCGCGCCTCGCCCGTTTCGAGGAACTCAATTCGGTCGAGTACCAGCGGCGCAACGAAACCAACGAGATCTTCATTCCGCCAGGCGAACGCCTCGGCGATCGCGTGATCGAGTTCAAGGGCGTCAGCAAGAGTTTCGGCGACCGCCTGCTCATCGACGACTTGAACTTCACCGTGCCGCCGGGCGCGATCGTCGGCATCATCGGGCCGAACGGCGCCGGCAAGTCGACGCTGTTCAAGATGGTCATCGGCAAGGAAAAACCCGACTCGGGCGAAGTCGCGATCGGCCAGACGGTCAAGCTCGCGTATGTCGACCAGAGCCGCGATGCCCTCACCGGCAACCACAACGTGTTCCAGGAAGTGTCCGGCGGACTCGACATCCTCAACATCAACGGCATCGAGATCCAGTCGCGCGCTTACCTAGGCCGCTTCAACTTCAAGGGCCAGGACCAGCAGAAGCTCGTCGGCACGCTGTCCGGCGGCGAACGCGGCCGCCTGCACCTCGCCAAGACGCTGCTGCAGGGCGGTAACGTACTGCTGCTCGACGAACCGTCCAACGACCTCGACGTGGAAACGCTGCGCGCGCTGGAAGACGCCCTGCTCGAATTTCCCGGCTGCGTGATGGTGATCTCGCATGACCGCTGGTTCCTCGACCGCATCGCCACTCACATCCTGTCGTTCGAAGGCGATTCACACGTCGAATTCTTCCAGGGCAACTACAAGGAATACGAAGAAGACAAGCGCCGCCGCCTCGGCGAGGAAGGCGCGAAGCCGCATCGCCTCCGCTTCAAGGCCCTTAAATAGCGTCGTGCGGAGAATCCGTGAACGCGCTGCGTCGCACTTCTTCCCTCTCCCCCCGGGAGAGGGACAGAGGGAGAGGGTTCGAGGGAGCGACGTCAATGACGGCGCGGCGAACTGTTCGGGCGCGCGGCAAGATCGTACCCTCTCCCCAACCCCTCTCCCGGAGGGAGAGGGGCTTAGCTTGTGAACTTCGTTGAGGGATTGCGGCAGCGCTGGC
>JBKJSW010000443.1:0-8880 GCA_046595765.1 Ahniellaceae bacterium | reverse complement strand
GCGACGTGGCTGGCCGGCGCTGCTGGTCCTCGCACTGGCGGTCGGCTCGACCCGTCTGCACGCAAGCGGGTCGCGCCGCCGAAGGAATTGCTTGCGGCGGGCGCGTCCGCAGTCGGCCGACTGCGTGGCGTTGCCATAGTAGGGCGTCGGAACGTCCGTCGCGTTCGAGGCCCGCCGTTACACTGCGCGACATGACCGATCCCTGGCACGCCGTCGAAACACACCTGGACAAGGTGGTGCACGTCGCGGCGCTCGATGCGCCGCCGGAGCGTCCCGCGCGGTCGCTCTGGCGACGTGGCTGGCCGGCGCTGCTGGTCCTCGCACTGGCGGTCGGCTTGCTGCTGGCTGGCGTATTCGACTGGCTCAGCCTCGAGGCGCTGCAGCGTGAGTATGCGCAATTGCTCCAATGGGCATCGCAGCGTCCGCTGTTGACGGGCGTCGCCCTGGCGATGGCGCTGACCCTGCTGGTGTCGAGCGGCCTGCCGGGCGGCGTGGTGCTGCTGATCGCAGCCGGTGCGCTGTTTGGAACGGTGCCCGGTGCGTTGATCGGGCTGTTCGGCAATGTCGTCGGTGGCACCGTGTTGTACGCGACCGCGCGGCGGCTGTTCCTCGGCCATGACAAGCCGCCGCCACCGTGGGTTGAACGATTCCGCGCAGGATTTGATCGGGCCCCGGTCGCCTTCGCGTTGTTCCTGCGGCTGGTGCCGGTGTTTCCCTATGGCGCGGCGAGCATCGCGCTCGCCTGGCTCGGATGCCGCCCGCTCATGTTCGTGTTGACGAGCGCGGCGGGCATCGTGCCGGCGGCATTCGTGTATGCGGCATTGGGCGCCGGTCTCTCGCTGCTGTTCGCGAGCGGAGCCCCGATCAATGCGGACGCACTCCGCCAGCCCGCGGTCTGGATGCCCTTGACAGCGCTCGGGGTGCTGGCCCTGATCGCCGCGATATTCGGCTTTTTCCGGGGCCGCAGCCAGGCCTGACACCGCATTCCTGCCCGCAGTGAATTCGCGTTCACGCACGTTGGCTAACATGCGGCGCATGCGCCGCATTGTCCTCCCTGCCCTTCGTGCGTTTGCCACGCCGGCCCGCACGAGTGCCGGCGCGATACCTGCTGCCCGTCGCGGGAGGGCCACGCGGTGATCGCGGGCGCACATCGTTCGGCGCCATGGCTGCAGGTCGTTGCGGCGGCATTGCTGGTGCTTCCGGGCGGATGGGCCCGCGCCGAAGCCATCCGCGTGACTCTCTCCGGCCTCGATGAGGTCCAGTCGAAGGCGGTACGGCGCGAGATCGACCTCACCCAGTACGCAAGGCGCAAGTCCGTGACCGATGCGCAGCTCGAATCGCTCGTGAAGCGAACGCCGGCGCAGGTCAGCCAGTCGCTCGAGACATTCGGTTTCTACGGCGCCACCACCGCCATCAAGACGCGGCGCGACGGAAAGTTGTGGGTGGTCGACCTCGCGGTTTCGCCCGGAGCGCCCGTCAAGGTGACTGCCGTCGACTTGACCGTGGTCGGTCCCGGCAGCAAGGATCGGGGCGTCGCCGAGTTCCTGCGGCAGATCGAGGGCCTCGAGGGCAAGACTTTCGATCACGGCATCTACGAGAGCCGCAAGAACGCATTGCTGGCCGCGCTGCGCGAGCGCGGCTACTTCGACGCCGAACTCGAGCAGCGCGATGTCGAGGTCAGTCGCGCGAAACGCACCGCGCGCATCGTGCTGCTGTGGGATTCGGGCGTGCGCTACCGGTTCGGGCGACCGAAGTTCGAGGGCTCACATCTCGATCCCGCCCTCATGCAGCGCTTCCTCACGTTCGAACCGGGCGAGCCCTACTCCGCGCGCAAGCTGATCGAAATGCAGCAGCGCATGACCGGTTCGGAGTATTTCGACATCATCGATGTCAGCCCGGACATCGAGGGTGCGGTCGACAACGTGGTGCCGATCAACGTCAAGGTGACGCCGAACAAGCGCACGCTGTACACCGCTGGTGTGTCGATCGGGACCGACTCCGGTGCCGGCGTGCGCGGCGCCATCGATCGTCGCTACGTCAACAGCCTCGGGCACAAGTTCCACGCCGAGGGGCAGTTCAGCCAGCGGCTGCAGGGGGTCCTCGCCGAGTACCGCATTCCGCGCCCGGGACGCGACCAGCGGCAACTCGCGTTCGGTGCCGGCTACGCCCGTAGCGAGATCGAGGACACTCGTTCCGATGTCTTCTCGACAGCTATTAGCGATGCGCGCCTCTGGCGTGACTGGACGCGCATTGTCGCGTTGAAGTACCTGCGCAGCGATTTCACCATCGGGCGCACAGCAGGTCAGAGCAACCTGCTGTACCCGGAGTTGCGCTTGCTGCGCAAGGAGACGGACGACATCCTGTTCCCGCGCAAGGGCTGGTCACTCGATCTCGCGCTGCGTGGCTCGCCGCTGGAGTTCGCGGGCGGCACGCGCTTCCTGCAGTTCTACGGCGACGCGCGCTGGATCGTGCCGATCGGCGACAAGGCGCGGGCGCTGTTCCGAGGTGCCTTGGGCACCACGCAGGTGAACGACTTCGACAGCCTGCCGCCGGAACTGCGCTTCTTCGCGGGTGGCGACCGCAACATCCGTGGATTCAACTACCAGAGCATCGGCGAACGCGACGCGGACGGCGCGATCATCGGTGGCAGGCATCTGGTGGCGGTGAGTGCCGAATACGAGTTGGACGTGTTCCGTGAGTGGAGCGCCGCGGTGTTCGTCGATGCGGGTGACGCCTTCAACGACTCCTTCGACGCCAAGATCGCCCTCGGCGTCGGCGCGCGCTGGCGTTCGCCGATCGGACTCGTCCGACTCGACGTCGGCGTGCCGATCAAGCACGGTGATGCGGATTCGGGGCCGCAGCTGCACCTCGTCGTGGGTCCGGACCTGTGAGGCTGAGGCGCGCGACGCGCGGGACCCTGTGGGTGCTCGCAGCGTTGCTCGTGCTGTCACTGCTGGTTTCGGCCTGGGCGTTGTCGACTTCCAGTGGGGCGCGCTTCCTGCTGCGCCGCGCCGACGGGGCGATGCCCGCCAGCCTGGCCGTGCAAAAGATCGAAGGCAACGTGCTCGACGGGCTGCGCATCGGCGGATTCCGTTTTGACGACGATGGCGTGCGACTCGACGTCGAACGCCTCGAGGTCAAGTTGCGGGTGCTGCCTCTGCTGACCCGGAAACTGTATGTCGACCGGATCTTCGTGGACGGCGCCAGGCTCAAACTCTGGCCGACCAGCAAGCCTGATACGCCGTACCTTGCAATGCAATTGCCGTTGCGGCTCAAGCTCGACGAGGTGCTCGCCAACGATCTCGTGATCGAAGGACTCGGCGAGCGAGCCCTCCAGCTCGACACGCTGGCGTTCGCCGGGACCTGGATCGGTACGCACGTACGGCTCGAGCGGCTGGTGGTGACGGCACCGCAGGGACGGCTTGCATTCAACGGACAGATTGACCTCGCCAACCTGCTGGCGATCGATGGCAATGGCAGCCTGCGGTGGCAAGCGAACGGGCTTGCATGGAGCGCGGCGCTGGCGACGCGCGAGCACGCGAGCGGTACCGGCGTCGGCCTGGCGATCACCGCGCCGCTGCGCGCGCACGTCACCGCCCTGCTCTCCGGCAACCATCAGGACCCGCACTGGCAGGCGCGCCTGAATATCCCCGCACAAATGCTGTCCGCAGAGCTGACGGGCGGCGCGCCAACGCGGGTGGCGCTCGAACTCCGCGGTGGCGGCGTCGGGTTCGGGGCGCGGGTGCGCGGCCACGGAGAATATGCGGGCGAATCCTTCGCGCTGAGCGAAGGTCGGTTGCGCAGCACGCCGGCGACGGTCTTCGTCGACGCGCTGGAACTCGCGTTACCGGATCGCGATGCGAAACTGCGGCTGAGCGGCCGCGTCGCTCGCGGTGGCAAACATCCGGACGCGGACCTCGCGCTCACTGTCCTGCATTTGCCTCTCTCCCGCAGCTACGCCTCGACCGGATCACCGACGTTGATCGAGGGACGTGTCGCGTTGCGGGGCTGGCTGGATTCGTGGCGCGCCGCCGCGCAACTCGGCGCGACGCGCGATGAGTTGAAGGCTGCCATCCAGGCAAACGTGCGCGGCTCACCGGAAAGCCTCGCGATCGAGACCGCGCGGATCGACAGCGGGCGCGGCTCCCTGTCGCTGACGGGGGTGGTCGGTCTCGTCGCCGGTGCACGCTGGCAACTGCGCGGCAGCGCGCAGGATTTCGATCCTTCGGTGCTGGCACCGGCGTGGCCCGGTGCGGTGGATGCGGCGATCGCATTCGAGGGCACACGTGGCGAGAAGCAGCCGGTCGGCAAGCTGGTGCTGGACAAGGTGGGTGGCACGTTGCGCGGGCGACCGATTTCCGGCGAGGCGTCGCTTGTGTTCGCAGAAGAGGGTCGGTTCGCGGGGGCCGGCACGCTGCGCAGCGGCGCGAGCCGCATCGCGTTCGACAAGCGACGGCCCGACGATTCGCGCATCGCATTGACTCTTGACGTGCGCACGCTCGGCGACCTCCTGCCCGACGCGCGCGGTCGGATCGAAGGCGCCGTCGTCGTTGACATCGGCACCTCGCCGCCCTCGGTGGATGGCAAGCTTTCCGCGAGCGACGTGGCATTTGCGAAAGTCGCCATCGGCGCCCTGGAGCTGGATGCGCAGGCGCTGCGCGGCAACGCCGCAGGCCACCTGAATTTGACGGCGACGGCGGTTGTGGTCGATCGCCTGCGCATCGGTCGCGTGGCGCTGGACGCACGTGGCACCGCCGCACACCACGACGTCTCGTTGTCGCTCGATTCCGCCGAACTCGACGCGACGCTGCGCGCCGCGGGCGGTTTCGCCGACGATTCCTGGCGCGGCAACCTGCACGCGTTCGAGCTTGCGCCCAAGGACCTCGCGCCATGGACACTGCGGCAACCGGTGGCGCTCGCGGCAGGACGTCGGTCGCTTGCCATCGGGGACCCGGGCCTGTGCCTGACGTCGGGAGGACGCGACGCCTGCGTCGATGTCGACTATTCGAATGACGGCGAATTCGCGGCGCGGTGGCGGATCGACCGCCTGCCGAGCGCGGTGATCGCGCGCGCGCTGGAGCTCGCGGGCGTCGCGGATTTCGAGATTGATTCGGAACTGTCGAGCGAGGGCTCGATGGCCCGCAGCCGTTCGGGAGTGCTGAGCGGTAGCGGCAGCGCAAGACTGGCGGACGGACGCATCGTGATCCGCCGCGCGTTGGACCCCATCGTCGTGCCGGTGCGTGACGTGCGCGTGGACGTGGACGCCGGTGCGGGCGGCCTCGCAGCGCGGATGAGCGGCACGCTCAACGAGTCCGGTCGCATCAGCGGTACGGTCACGCTCGGCCGGGGTCTCGATGCAACGAGCCCGCTCGGCGGAGCCGTCGAACTCGATTTCCAGGAACTGTCATGGCTCGAGGCGTTGAGCGCCGATCTCGCCAATCCGCGTGGCACCTTCAACGGCCGCTTCGACCTCGGCGGCACGCTCGGCGCGCCGGCGTATTCGGGCGAAGGCCACCTCGCGAACTTCTTCGTCGAGATCCCCGAGTACAACGTGCGCCTGCGCGAAGGCGACGTCCGTTTCACCGCGAACGCGGATCGCAGCATCGCCGTGGCAGGCACCGTGCTGTCGGGCAAGGGCGGCAGCGCCCGCATCACCGGTCGCTGGTCACCTGCCAGCACGGAGGGCGAGCGGATGCGGCTCCGCATCACCGGTGACAATTTCCTCGCCGCGAATCGTCCCGACCTCATGCTGCGCGTGTCGCCGGACCTCACCCTGACTGCGGGCGCTGAACGCATCGACGTTACCGGCACCCTGACGGTACCGCGCGCGCGGATCGACCTGTCGCGCCTCGAGGCCGGCCGTCGTCATTCCGCCGATGTCATCGTGATCGACGACCCCGAGGTCGAGCGTCGCGATTCGCCCATCTGGAGTGATGTCACGGTCCTCGCGGGAGAAGCTGTTGCGCTCGAGGGCTTCGGACTCGACGGCACGGTCAGTGGCAAGCTCCGCGTGCGCAGCCGGCCCGGGCGCGAAAGCACGGGTGAAGGCACGCTCAGCGTGCTCGGCAAGTACGAAGCCTACGGGCAGCGCCTTGACATCGATCGGGGCCGCGTCATTTTCAACCGTTCGCCGCTCGGCGATCCGCGCCTCGATATTCGCGCCACGCGCCGCGTCGGCGCGGTCACGGTGGGCATCAAGGTCGGCGGCACCGCGCTCGCGCCGGACACGCAGGTCTATTCGTCGCCAGCGATGGACCAGTCCGATGCACTCGCGTACCTGATTGTCGGACGACCGCTGCGCAGCGCCAGCAGCGCCGACGCGGGTGCTATCGCCAATGCGGCCGGCGCGCTCGGCGGCGCCAGCGGCGATCTGCTTGCGAAGTCGCTGGGGGCACGCATGGGCCTCGGCGATCTCGGCGATTCCACAGCCGCATTCACCATGGGACGCTGGCTGTCGCCGCGGCTGTACTTGAGCTACGGCATTTCCGGACTGAAGGGCGAACCGGTTTTCAGCTTGCGCTACCTCGTGCGCGAGTGGCTTGAGCTTGAAGCCGTGGTCGGCACGGAAGTGCGCGCCGGCGTCAACTACCGGCGCGAACGATGATCGCGGAGTTGTGGCGCGGTGCCGGTTTCCCGGCGACGCCAGACCCGGGATGCAGCATCGCCGTTCCGTCACTCAGGAAAAGGCGCTGGCGTGCTCGGCGAGTAGCCGCTTGAGGGGCGTCGCGCGGTTGACGAGATTCATGCCGAAGCCGCGCGCAAGCGCCAGCAGCGGCGAGCGTGATGCAAACAGGTGTTGCAGGGCGCCGAACGCGTGGCCCGCAATCGCGTTGTCGGCCTGGCGCGCGCGCGCGTAGCGGGCGAGCAAAGCGGCATCGCCGACGTCGTCGCCACGCTGCCGCGCGCCGCCGATGAAAGATTGCAGCGCGGCGACATCCTGCAGGCCGAGGTTGAGTCCCTGTCCAGCGAGTGGATGCACCCCGTGCGCAGCGTCGCCCGCGAGCGCAAGGCGCGACCCGGCAAACGATTGCGCCTGCCAGCGGTTGAGCGCAAACGAGGCGCGGGCCGTGGTCGCGAGGCAGGCTCCGAGCACGCCGCCGCTCGCGGCGGTCAGCTCGTCAAGGAACGACGCGTCGTCGAGCGCGAGCATGCGCGTCGCCGCGGCGGTCGGCAGCGACCAGACGATGCTCACCCGCCCGTCCGCGAGCGGCAGCAGCGCCAGCGGGCCGCCGGACGCGAAGCGCTGGTGCGCGACGCTGTGGTGCGCCTTCACGGTGCGAACGTGGGCCACGAGCGCGCGTTGTCCGTAATCCTCTCTCGCGATGGCAATGCCCGAGCCGTCGGGCAAGCTCGAGTGCGCACCGTCCGCCGCGATGACGAGGCGCGCACGCACGGCAGGGCCGTCAGCGAAGCGCACTTCGGCAGCGCGCGCCGAGGCGTCCATCGATGCCACCGAGCCCGCGCGCTGCTCCACTCGCAACGATTCGCGCAAGCGCGACGACAGTACGGCGAGCAAGGCGCGCTGCTCGACGATGAAGCCCAGCGCCTCTTCGCCGAGCAGGCTGGCATCGAATTCAAGTTCCCCGCTGCCGTGTTCGTCCCATACGCGCATGCTGCGATAGGCGGCAACGCGGCCGCGCGGCAACAGTGGCCATACGCCGAGGTTCTCGAAGAACGCCTTCGAGCCCTGCGCGACTGCGAACACGCGCAGGTCGTACTCGTCACCCGGCAGCGGCAAGGTGACTTCGGGCAGACGGGCGTCCGCGAGCAGCACCTCGCAGCCGGCTGCGGCCAGCGCCAGTGCCGCGGCGCAACCCACCACCCCGGCGCCGACCACCACCACGTCAACATCGGCACGAGTCATGGCGCGCCCTCGCCGCGGTAACCCATGCCGCGCCGCGCGAGGCCGCGCTTGATCGCGGGCAGCCGTTCAATAGTCGCGACGGCGGCACTGCGCGCGAAGCGGATGATCCCGTTGCCCGACCCGAACATCCTCATCAGCGCGTCGCTGGTGGCGACAGTCGACTCCCGATCGGGATGGCGGCGGCGCGCGTGCCGCTGCAGTGTGTCGTCGCCACCGATGTCGCGGCCCGCAGTGTGTGCAGTGATGATCTCGTCGGCCAGGGTCACGGCGTCGCGGAGGCCGAGGTTGAAGCCTTGCGCACCCACCGGATGCACGGTCTGGGCCGAATTGCCCACCAGCACCACGCGCCCGGCATATAGCGTGGCGGCCGTGACGGCGCGCAGCGGCCACGCCTGCCGCTTGCCGACACGCCTGAAAGCGCCGAGCCGATGTCCGAAGTCCCGCTGCAGCGCAGCCATGAAACGGACGTCGTCCCATTGCATCGCAGCCTCGGCGTCAGCGCGCGGCAGCGCCCAGACAAAACCCGAGGCACGCCCGGCGAGAGGCAGCAGGGCGACCAGTCCTTCATCGAGAAAACGTTCGAAAGCGCGGCCCTCGTGTTCGCGATCCAGCGCCACACCACCCACGATGGCGGTCTGCAGGTAGTCGTGGCGTGCAACCGCAATGCCGGCGCGCGCGCGCGTTTCGGAGTCGGTGCCGTCGGCGGCAACCAGCAGCCTTGCTTGAAGGCACTCGGGGCCTGCCGGACCCTGCACGTCGAGCAGCAGGGTCGATCCTGCCTGGCTCCAGCCCACGAGCTGCGCTGGCTGCAGGCGCACGAGGCCGTTGCATTGGCGCAAGCGCGCTTCCAGTGCGTCACCGAGCACCGGTGCCGGCACGGTGCAGCCGAAGGCTTCCAGGTGCAGGTCGTCGGCATCCAGCCTTATCTTGCCGAAATCGCCGCGCCGCGAGACGTGCACTTCGCGGATCGCAACGGCCTGCGCGGCTGCATACCGCCACACGCCAATCCGTTCCAG
>JBKJSW010000419.1:0-2563 GCA_046595765.1 Ahniellaceae bacterium | reverse complement strand
CACGCGATCGTCGCGCGTCGACGTGGTGATCAGCGTCGGCGGCAGGTCCATCTCCTTGCGCAGCAGGTGGTACGGCGAGAAAGTCTTGATGAAGGCCCACTCCGCGGGCACGTCCGGATCGCCATACTCGGCCATCCACGACGCGCCTGCGAGCAGCTTGTGATAGCGCTGCATGTCGAGCAGCGGCACCTGGATGACCACCGCACCGAACAGTTCTGGATACTGCGTCAGCATGTTGCCGGTGAGCAGACCGCCATTGCTGCCGCCCTGGATGCCGAGGTGTTCAGGCGACGTGATTTTGCGCGTCGTCAGGTCCTGCGCCACCGCGGCGAAATCCTCGTAGGCGCGGCCGCGATGGGCCTTGAGTGCCGCCTGGTGCCAGCGTGGACCGTACTCGCCGCCGCCACGGATGTTCGCCACGGCGTACACGCCGCCTTTTTCGAGCCAACCCTTGCCGACCGTGCCCGAATAGTTCGGCGCGAGCGGAACCTCGAAGCCGCCGTAGCCGTAGAGCAGCGTCGGGTTGCCGCCGTCGTATTCGATGGCCTTCGGGCGCACCAGGAAGTATGGAATGCGCGTGCCGTCCCTGGACTTGGCGAAATGCTGTTCAGCGACATGCTTCGACGCATCGAAGAACGCCGGCATGGTCTTGAGGACCACAGGCGTCTCGCCTACCTCCGCGCGCAGGTAGGTCGACGGCGTCAGGTAATCGGTCGCGAACACGAACACCGCCTCGCTGTCCTCGGCGTCGTATTCCATGACATTCAGGGAATCGAGCGCGGGCGCATTCGCCATCGGCGCGGATGTCCAGCCGTCAGGACCGTGCGACACCACGACCAGCCGGTTCTTGACGTCGTCGAGCACGTTGAGCACCACGTGCGAACGCGTCCACACGAACTCCTCGAGCGAAGTCGTCGCAGTCGGCTCGAACAGCACGGCGAAATCGCGCTTGCCGGCCATGAAGTCGTCGAAGTCGATCGCCAGCACTGCGCCCGCCGGGTACACGCGTTCGTCGACAATGTAGGGCTCGCGCAACTGCAGCGTCAGCCATTCGCGATGCACGGACTTGTTGGCGCTGTTGGGTGCATCGACCTTGGCAAGCTTGCCGTCGGCGCCACGCAGGTACAGCTCGTCGTTGTAGAACGCGATCGTGCGCGAGACGAAGTCGCGCTCGAAGCCGCGCGTGTCGTCGCGGACCGCGGCGATATACATGTCTTCGCCGGTGCCTTCGTAAACGACCTTTGCGTCCCCGATCGGCGTGCCGCGCTTCCATTCCTTGACGATGCGCGGGTAGCCCGACTCGGTCATGGTGCCCGCGCCAAAATCGGTGAACACGTACACGCGGTCGCGATCGATCCAGCCGAGCGCGCCCTTGGCCTCCTTGCGGAAGAAGCCATCCTTCACCCAGGTCTTGTTCACGAGATCGAATTCGCGCGTGACGTCCGCATCGGCGCCGCCGCGCGACAGCGCGATCAGGCAGCGTTCGTAAGGCGCGTCCTGGTCGGCGGGTTTGAGGCAATCGGCGCTGTGCCAGACCCAGTTCTCACCTTCGGCCGTGTTCAGCGCGTCGAGGTCGACCAGCGTTTCCCACTCTGGCTTCGCCTTCGCGTATTCGGTTGGCGTGGTGCGCCGCCAGACACCGCGCGGGTGCGCCTTGTCTTTCCAGAAGTTGTAGAAGTGCGGGCCGATCTTGTCGACCATCGGGATTTTCGCGTCCGAGTCGAGGATGGCCAGGATGTCGCCCTCGAGCTTGCGGAAGCCGTCATTGTCGGCCAGTTTCGTGCGCGCTTCCGCGTTGCGCGCCTTCGCCCACGCGAGCGACTTCGCGGCTTCAACATCTTCCAGCCAGAGATAGGGATCGGCGGCGGCGTTCGTCGCCGTGGTCGTGGTGGTCTCAGCTGCGGACGGCTCGACGACCGCCGCTTCCTCGACGGACATCGGGGGTGGCTGCAAGGCTGCGGGTTTCGTCGGATCGGCCTGCATCGACTTGTCGTCCTGGGCGGCGGGGGCAGCGGCGTCTTCGGCACGGGCAGCGATGGACAGCAGCACGGCGGCGCACAGTACGGCGACTTTCAGCATGGCGGCTTTCAACAGGGCAGTTCCTCGCGAGTCAGCCCGCGAGGCTAGCGGCGCGGGCGATCCCGGGCCATAGGCCGCTGGTCACTCTTCGGCGGAAGGCCGTTTCCCACCAGCGAAGTGCGCCTGCTCGGAGCTCTGCCATGTCCGGTGCCAATGCGGAGACTGCCAGCGTGGAAACGGCTGGGGCCAAGCGCCTGCATGCGACGGCGCTCTTCGTCGCTCCGGTCGCTCTCCCCCCGCCCCGGTCCGGTGGGACTGTTGCGCGACGACGAACGCCCGGCAGGGCCCTTGTTCCCCTCGCCCCGCTAGAGCGGGGGTGAGTGCGTGCTGCTGCGAGCCACTGGCTCGCGCACGTACGAACGCACAAGCGAAGCTTGGGCCGGGGCACGGAGTGGGGTGGCGCGCAGCGCCGGGTGAGGGGCTGCTTCGGGTTGCGCTGCAGCGAGGGATTGCCCCCCCTCCGGCCATCGGCCTGCATGCCGAT
>JBKJSW010000330.1:0-3880 GCA_046595765.1 Ahniellaceae bacterium | reverse complement strand
CGCTGCACGCGATGCGTGCCCGACTCGAACTTGAGCCTGGAGAACACGCCGCGTCCCTCGATGCGCGCGACGGCTTCCTTGTAGCCGCCGTGCTCGCCGGGGTGGGCTGAAATGATTTCGGTCTGCCAGCGCTGCGCTTCCGCGAAGCGCAGGTACATGCGCAGGAGATCCCCGGCGAAGATCGCGGCCTCGTCGCCGCCAGTACCGGCGCGGACTTCGAGGAAGACGTTCGAATCGTTGCGCGGGTCCGGTGGGATCAACGCCAGTTCGAGCTCCCGCTCGAGTCGTGACCGTTCCTGCCGCAGAGGTTCGAGCTCCTCGCGCGCCATCTGCGCGAGTTCCGCATCGGCGCTGTCGCCGAGCAGGTCGGCGTCGGCGATCGCCGCGGCGTTGCGTTCGTGCTGGCGCAGGAGGTCGACGACGCCCGCAAGCTGCGCGTACTCGCGCGAGCGTTCAACGAAACGTCCCGTGGCGGACGTCGCATCCGGTTCCGCCAGCAGTCGGCCGAGCTCCTCGTGCCGTTCGGCGAGTCCCTCGAGTTTGCGCCGGATCGACGGCGTCACGACGCGGGGTCTTCCGGCAAATTGTCCGAGGATTCGAACAACCGCGTCCCGGCGCGCAGCAGGTCCGCGTCGCCACGCGCGGCCGCAGCGCGCAGGTTGGCCGTGGGCGCGTGCAGCAGCCGGCCGGTCAGGGTATGTGCGAGCCACTGCAGTGTTGCCGCCGGATCGCGGCCCGCGGCGAGTTGCGCAGCGGCTTGCGCGAGCAGTTGGTCGCGCGCGGCTTCGCCGCTGGCGCGCAGCTGTCGCACCGGCCCGAGGCCGCCCACCGTGCGCTGCCAGCTCATGAAGTGTTCGACCTGCAGCGCGATGATCGCTTCCGCCGCCTGCGCGGCTTCGCGCCGCGAGTTGAGGTTGCCTTCGATGACGCGGCCGAGGTCGTCGATCGAGTAAAGATACGCATCCTCGAGTTGCGCCACGGCCGGATCGATGTCGCGCGGCACTGCCAGGTCGATGAGCAGCATCGGCCGTCGCCGGCGCTGGCGCAGCGCGTTCGCGACCATGTCGCGACGGATGAGGAACCCGCTTCCGGCGGTCGAACTCAGCACCAGGTCCGCTTCCGCGAGATGCCGATCGAGATGTTCGAGCGACAGCGGTTGCGCGTCCACCGACGCCGCCAGCAACTCCGCATTGGCAAGTGTGCGATTCGCAATAAGAATGCGTGCGGTGCCGGCCTGGCGCAGGTGCCGGGCGGCAAGCTCGATGGTGTCTCCGGCGCCAATCAGTAGTGCAGTGATGGATTTCGGCTCTGCGAACAATTGCTGCGCGAGCCGCACCGCTGCGAACGCCACCGACACCGGGTGCGCACCGATGCGCGTCTCCGTGCGCACGCGCTTGGCCACTGCAAACGTGTGCTGGAACATGCGGTCGAGCGTCGAATCGAGCGTGTGCGCATCGCGTGCGGCTTGCCACGATTGCTTGACCTGACCGAGGATTTGCGGCTCGCCCAGGACCATCGAATCGAGGCCTGTCGCGACCCGGAACACATGCCGCACGGCCTCGGCGTCGGTGTGCCGGTAGAGAAATTCGTCGAGGCGCGCGGCCACGCTCGGGTAGTGCTGCTTCATCCAGGCGCCCGGCATCGCTTCCGCGCCGATGTCCACATGGCAGTACAACTCGGTGCGGTTGCAGGTCGACAGGATCGCCGCTTCGCGCACCCCCGACTGCGACGTCAGGGCGCGCAATGCCGGGGCCAGATCCTGACTCGGGAAGGCCACGCGTTCGCGCAGTTCCAGGGGTGCGGTCTGATGATTGAGGCCGAGCGCGATGAGTGTCATGTCGTGCCAGAATGCGGGCGCCGGCCCGGCGACGCGCCGCGCGCGCCTCGGGAACGAACCTCGCACGCGCGGGGTCGGAGGCCCGGTGATTATAGGAGCCGCGACGCGCAGAAACCGCGCATGCCCACGGCGCCGTCACCGCAGGCACGGCAGTCTGGGTCTTCGCAGGCGTCAAGACACATTTCGAAACGGAGCGGGGCATGAGTATTCGATGCGGCTGGTCAATGGGCAGGACGCTCGCCACGGCGCAGTCGTCGCGCCGGCTGAGTGCGATTGCGTGGCTTGCGATCGCTGTCTCCCTCGGAATCGGAATCGAAGCGCACGCCCAGGCTCAGGCATTGCCCGGGCAAGTGCCTTTGCAGGAAGCGACCCAATCCGATCCTTCTCCGCGCGTTCCGGTCGAAGCCGTCCCGCCCGTTTTTGCAAAGGACGTTGCGACTCCGCAGGCATCCGAAGATGCCGCTGCAGCCGAGGCCCAAGGCGAAGGTGCCGCGGAGGATGCGGCGGGCACGATCGAAGCGAGCGTGCCCCCCACGGGAGCCGACCGCGAACTCTTCACAGCACTCATGGCGGCCGAGTTCGCATTGCAGGATGGCCGCATCGAATCCGCGGCCAAGCACTATGCGCGCGCGGCGCTGCTGAGCAGCGACCCGAAAGTCGCCGAACAATCTGCGCGCATCGCGCTGCAGGCGGGTCGCTCCGATCTGGCCGAACAGTCGCTCAAGCGCTGGCGCGAGCTGTCGCCGCAGGCCGGTGCGGACATCAAGTCCGCGGAAGCAGGCCTGGCCCTCGCGGCGGGCGCAGTCGACAAGGCGGTTACGGCGTTGCGTCCCATGCTTGGTGGCAGTGAAGACGATCGCAGGGCGCTGGTGCAGGCGTTGCTCGCGCCTGGCGCCCAGCCGCACCTGGGCGCCGCGCTCGATGGTCTTGCCACCGGCGATGTCCCGGGTGGCGCCGATGCCATCGTGCTGCTGAGCCAGGTGGCGGAACAGGTCAAGGACAAGGAACGCGCGCAGCGTTTTGCGGATGCCGCCATCGCGTTGACGCCGGAAGATGTCGACGCGCTCGTGTGGCGGGCGCACCTCCGCTTCAGCCAGCGCGACATCCAGGGCGGCCGGGCGGACATGGATCGCGCGCTGTCGCTCGGCAAGGAAGACAAGTCGCTGCGCTTCAATTACGCCGCGATGCTGTCGAACATCGGCGAGCACGCCGAAGCGGATGGGCTGCTGCGCGATCAGCCCGCGGACGACGCGCTGCTCGCTGCCCGCGCCGCCTACGCCGCGCGCTCCAACGACGACGCGCGCCTGCGCGAGGTGTATCTGGCGCTGCAGAAGCTCGACGAACCGCGTCCCGCGACGCGGCTTGAGCTGCTCGCGAACCTGGCCGAACTGCTCGACGAGAATCAGGAAGCGCTGCGCTGGTACGCAGGCATTGGCGCGACCGACGAGCGCTTCCTGCCCTCGCAGCTGCGCGTCGCGATACTGAAGAACGAGCTCGGCCAGCGGAAGGAAGCGCTGGCCCTGTTGCGCGACTTGCGCGCCGCGGGCATCGACGACCAGGCGAAGCTGGCGGAAAGCTACATGCTCGAAGCCGAAATCCTGCGTAATCAACCCGGACCGGACCAGGGCAAGCCCGACGACGTACTCGCGGTGTACGACCGCGCGCTGAAGCTGTTGCCGGAACAGCGGCAGATCGGCTACGCGAGGGCGGTGTATCTGGAATCGATCGGTCGCGTCGACGAAGCGGTGGCCGACCTTCGCGCCCTGCTCGCGAGGAGTCCCGACGATCCGGACGCCCTCAACGCGCTGGGATACACGCTCGCCGACCGCACCCACGAGCATGCCGAGGCCCTCGGATTCATCTCGCGCGCGCTCGAGCAGAAGCCCGACGAGCCAGCGATCATCGACAGCATGGGCTGGGTGCTCTACCGCCTCGGCCAGAACGACAAGGCGCTGGATCACCTGCGCCGCGCCTGGCAGATGCAGCCCGATGCGGAAGTGGGCGCACATTTCGGCGAACTCTTGTGGGTGAGCGGCGACAAGG
>JBKJSW010000444.1:0-3319 GCA_046595765.1 Ahniellaceae bacterium | reverse complement strand
GGCCTTGTCGGCCTTCTCGCACCACGTCATGGTCACCGCCATGATGCTGCCGATCCTCGGGCGTTTCGCCAAGGAGCGCCAGCTGTCGGTCTCGCGCCTGCTGATGCCGATGTCGTTTGCGGCGTCGCTCGGCACCACTCTCACCCTGGTCAGTGCGCCCGCCTTCCTGCTCGCCGACAACCTGCTCGAGCGCAGCGGGGAAAAGGGCCTCGGCATATTCTCCATCACGCCCATCGGCATCGCGCTGGTGCTGTTCGGCGTCGGCTACATGGTGCTCGCGCGCTACTTCCTGCCCAAGCAGGGCGGCGATGCCAGCGACGACGGCTACCTGCGGCTGGATCGTTACCGCACCGAGTTGCGGGTGGTGGAAGGCTCGCGCTGGGCCACGCGGCCGCTGTCCGAACTGCAGAAGAACCTCGGCGACAAGTTCAGACTGCTCGGCTGGCTGCGCGACGACATGCTGCGCGAGGACCTGGTGCCCGCCAGCGTGCTGCTCGCCGGCGACGTGCTGCTGGTGGAAGCGTCCGCGGACGCGCTGGCCTCATTGCACGAGGACGCGGGCCTCGACCTGCTGCCGATCGCGGCCTACGGCGATACCGCCCGCGGCGAGGGGGAGCCACAGCTGGTGCAGGCCGTGGTCGCGCCGGGATCCGAGTTCATTGGCCAGTCGGTGCGCGAACTCGACTTCTCGAGACGCTTCGGTGCAGTCATCGCCGGGCTGTGGCGACGCGATGGCGAAATGCGGCCGCGGCTGGCCGACGCCCGCATCCGCGAGGGCGACCTCATGCTGCTCTGGGGCCGGCCGTCGCGTTTCGCGGACCTCGCCGCACACCACGGCTTCCTGATGCTGGTGCCGTTCGCCGGCGAGGCCAAGCGCCGCGTGCGTGCGCCGCTGGCGCTGCTGGTCATCGCCGCCACTGTCGTCTGCGCGGCGACCGAACTGCTGCCGGCGCCCCTTGCGTTCCTGATGGGCGCGGTGGCGATGGTGGTGACGCGCTGCGTCGGCATCGAGCAGGCGTATCGGGAGATCGACGTGCGCATCTTCGTGCTGATCGCCGGCATGATTCCCCTGGGCATCGCCATGGAACAGACCGGCACTGCGCAGCTGCTCGCAGGCGGGCTGCTGCACCTGTTCGACGGGCAATCGTCGCTGGTGATGTTGCTGGTGCTGTTCGGCCTGGCCGCGCTGCTCACGCAAATCCTCTCGGATGCCGCGACCACGGTGCTGCTCGGACCGATCGCGATCGAAATCGCGCAATCGCTCGGACTCTCTCCGACCGCGTTCGTGGTGTGCACGGCCCTCGGCGCAGTAGTCGCGTTCCTGACCCCGATCGGCCACCACGGCAACCTGCTGATCCTGGGCCCGGGTCAATACCGGTTCCACGATTTCCTGCGCATCGGCCTGCCGTTCACCGTTGCCGCCGCATTGATCTGCGCGTGGATGACCCGCTGGCTGTGGCTCGACGGGCCGTTCTGGTTCACGGTGGGAGGCTGAGACGCAGCTTCGCCTCAGCCTTCCGGCGGCAACACAGTCAGGACTTCGGCAATGGTGGTGACGCCTTCGGCGACCTTGTCGGCGGCCGCGACGCGCAGCGGCTGGAAGCCATGCGCGAGCGCCGCGGTGCGGAATGCAACGAGGTCGGCGTGTGGGGTGATCGCCGCGCGCAATCCGGCGTCGATCACCAGCATTTCATAAATCGCCACGCGTCCGAGATAACCGGTGTGCCGGCATTCGGCGCAGCCGACCGGCAGGCGCGCGTGTTCCGGCATGCCGCGCGCGAAGCCGCGCGTGAGGAAGGCCCAGCGCTCCACGTCGACCGCGCCGGGCTTCGCGCAATGCGCGCAGAGCCGGCGCACGAGCCGTTGCGCAATCACGCCGGCGAGGGTCGAGGCGATGAGGTAATGCGGCGTGCCGAGGTCGATGAGGCGCGTCACCGCGCTGGGCGCATCGTTGGTGTGCAGCGTGGACAACACCAGGTGGCCGGTGAGCGATGCCTGGATCGCCATCTGCGCGGTGTCAAGGTCGCGGATCTCGCCAATCATGATGATGTCGGGATCCTGCCGCAGCAGGGTACGCACGCCCGACGCAAAAGTCAGGTCGATCGCCGGCTGCACCTGCATCTGGTTGATCTCTGGCGCCACCATTTCGATCGGGTCCTCGATGGTGACGACGTTGACCTGTGGCTGCGCCAGGTTGAGCAGCGTGGTGTAGAGCGTGGTGGTCTTGCCCGAACCGGTCGGACCGGTCACCAGCACGATGCCGTTGGGACGTTCGACGAGTTGCCGCCACAGCGCCTGCTCGCGCGGGGAAAAGCCGAGCTGCGCGTAATCCTTGAGCACGATGTCCGGGTCGAACAGCCGCATCACGCATTTCTCGCCGAACGCCGTCGGCATGGTCGAGAGGCGCATCTCGACTTCGCGCCCGCCCGGCGAGCGCATCTTGAGGCGGCCGTCCTGCGGCCGGCGGCGCTCGGCGATGTCCATGCGTCCGAGGATCTTGATGCGCGCGATCGCCGCGCCCATGACTTGGGTCGGCAGCTCGAACACCTTGTGCAGCACGCCATCGATGCGGAAACGCACGCGCGAGACGTCGCGGCGTGGCTCGAGGTGGATGTCCGAAGCGCGCTGCTCGTGCGCGTAGGACAGCAGCCAGTCGACGATGCGCACCACGTGCTGGTCGTCAGCGGTAAGGTCGCCGCTCGCGCCGATCTCGATGAGCTGCTCGAGGTTGAGGAGTTTCGAGGGGTCGCGCCGGTCCTTGTCGTCGCGCGCACGCGCCACCGAGCGCGTCACCCCGTAGAACTCCATGAGGTAGCGGTTGACGTCGAGCGGGTTGGCAACGACGCGCCTGATCTCGCGGCGCAGCAGGTTGGTGAGGTCGGCCACCCAACGCGTATCGAATGGCTCGCTGGTGGCGATGGTGACTTCGCGTGCGTCGAGCGCGATCGGCAGGATGCGGTAGCGCGATGCGTATTCCGGCGTGACGACCTGCCCGACCGCCGCCACGTCGATTTTGGTCGGGTCGATGCGCAGGTGCGGCAGCCGTGCATGCGCCGCCAGCCACCCGGTCATTGCCTCGAGCTGCAGCACCGTGCCCGGGTGGCCCGCGTCCGCAACCTTGGCGTTCGCGATCAGCACCAGCGGGTGTATTTCCGCGCGGGCGTGGCCGCGGGCCGCAGTGCGCACGCGCAGTGCGTCTTCGGGCAGCAGCCAGCCGTCGTGGCCGAGCATGTGCAGCGTCTCCTCGAGATCGAGGCGCCGGTTCGGCGTGAAATCGTGCGACGCGGGTTCGAAACGCTCGGGCTGCGCGGGCGGCGGC
>JBKJSW010000381.1:0-4623 GCA_046595765.1 Ahniellaceae bacterium | reverse complement strand
GCCCACGGCACCGAGGTCAGCCGCCCCCAAAGTTCGCCACCGATGAAGTTGCCGAGTCGCCCGAGTCCGAGACCAATCGGCACCAGCGGCGATACAAAATCCATGGTGTCGAAGAAGTGGACGCGGTGCTTACGCGACCAGAGCGCCGATGCCACCATGACGCCCAGCAAGCCGCCGTGGAAGCTCATGCCGCCCTCCCACACACGCACCAGTTCCAGCGGATCCTTGATCCAGCTGTCCCATCCGTAGAAGAGCATGTAGCCGAGTCGACCGCCGAAGATGACGCCGAGCATCGCGTAGAACAGGAGGTCGCCGAAGTGGTCCTGCGTGATGCCGAGCCGGCCCTCCATCACGCGCTTGCGACCGAGCCACCAGGCGGCGGCGAAGCCCGCGAGGTAGGTGATCCCGTACCAGTGGACGCTCACCGGGCCGAGCTTCAGCGCCACTGGGTCGATCGTGTGCAGCAGTGACATGGTGCGTTGCGCTATGTGGGCCCGATCGACGCGCGATTATGCCCCACCCCACTCTGTTCCAACGGTTCGCGGGCGCGAAGGATCGCGTCTCAAAGTACCGTCGGTTCGTTCGAGAGATCCTGGTCGCGGCTACTTCCCGGCACACAGGGGTATCGGGCCGCTAGCAACGGCGTCAGGAATTCGATGGCCGCCACGATCGCGTCGGCGTCGCGGCCCTTGACGAACCCGCTCGCCAAAAGGTCGCACACGCGATTCCAGTCGGCCGCATCGATGCGCGAACGCGCATCGCGGTCAGCGATGATTTCGATGGCGTGTTCCGCCAGCAATACGTAGATCAGGATGCCGTTGTTGCCGGCCGTGTCCCATACACGCAACTGGCCAAACACGGTGTCGGCACGGGCGCGCGGCGTGACTCGCGCCAGCAGATCGGACAACGAGAAAGCACGCTCGACAGCGAAGCAGATTTCTGCGCGATGCGACTGCTCGCTTGTGGCGATCGCGGACTGGATCCTCTCCATGCAGGCCGCCTCGAAGCGTGCACGCACGGGTGGCGCGAACAGGTGTCGCAGCCAGCGCATCACCAGCTCCCCGACGCGCCGCCGCCGGCGCTCATGCCACCGCCGCCGGAGAAGCCGCCACCACCGCCGAAGCCGCCTCCACCCGCGCCGCCGAAACCCCCGCCACCGACGCTCGGAAAGCCGCCGAAACTGCCCCACCCGTTGCTCCGGGCGGCACGGCCGCCGCCACGACCTCCGCCCATGAGGCCCACCACAATTGCGACAAGGAGGCCCACGACGCCCCAGACCAGCGCCGATCCGGCTCCGGGCAGCAGCCATCCCAGTCCGCTGTTCGCGGCCGTGACCAGCAGCGGGCGCAGGACGCCACGCACCGCCTGGAGGAACGACGCCAGGATAAAGGCGATGACGACAGCGGGCATCAGCCCGCCGAATCCACCGTTCACCACGCCACGCGATGCGGTGGGTTGGGGCAGTGACTCGCCATCGATGAGCCGCACCAGCGCAGTCGTCACGTCGTCGATGCCGCCGCGGTAGTCCCCGGCCTTGAAGCGCGGCACCAGGTACTCGTCGATCAGTCGGTTGGCCACCACGTCGGGCACGACGCCTTCCAGGCCGCGACCCACCTCGATACGCGCGCGTCGGTCATCGCGCGCGATGAGGAGCAGTACGCCATCGTCGATGCCGGCCCGGCCCAACCGCCACTGGTCGAACACGCGGATCGCGAACTGTTCGATCTCTTCTGGCTGCGTGGTCGGAACCACCAGCAGCGCAAGCTGGCTGCCCTTGCGCTGTTCGAGCGCGGCGAAGCGCGCGGCGAAATCGTCTGCCTCGGCAGGACCCAGCAGCTTCGCGGTGTCGACGACGCGCGCCGTGAGTTCGGGAACGGAGACGAGGCCCGACGCGTCGCGCGCGGGTTCGATGTGCACGGCAGACGCAGCGGGCTGCGGCTTCGCGGGCACCGCCTGCTGTGCCGCCGGTTGCGCGGGAGGCGCAGCATTGGGCACGGCGGCGGGGGCGGCCCCGGGCACGACGGGCAGCGACTTCGAGGGCGCCAGTACCTGACCTGCAACGGCGCACGCCACCAGCAGCAGCGCGAACGCAGCGGGCCTGACGATTTCGCGCACCGGCTGCACTCTCCCTCGCACGCGCAGCACTCAGCTCGTGGGTGCTGGCGCAGTCTCCGGCGGTGGCAGGCGATCCTGGGGTCCGGGCGCCGGCAACGACTGCGGTGGCGGCAGCGGCTGTGGCGCACCCGGCCGCGAGAAATCGACGCTCGGCGCGGTGGAGATCGCAGCCTCGTTGGCGACGGTGAAGTTGGGCTTGATGGCGTAGCCGAAAATCTTCGCGGTCAGGTTCTGCGGGAACGTGCGCACCAGCGTGTTGTATTCCTGCACGGTCTGCACATAGCGGTTGCGCGCGACCGTGATGCGGTTTTCAGTACCTTCGAGTTGCGCCTGCAGGTCGCGGAAACCCTGGTCGGATTTCAGGTTCGGATAGTTCTCGGTGACCACCAGCAGACGCGACAGCGCCGATGACAGTTCACCCTGCGCGGCCTGGAACTGCGCGAGGGACTGCGCATCGTCCGCATTGACGTTCACCTGCCCAACCTTGGCGCGAGCTTCGGTCACCCGCACCAGCACATCCTGTTCCTGCTGCGCGTAGCCCTTGACCGTCGCTACCAGGTTGGGGATGAGGTCGGCGCGACGCTGGTACTGGTTGATGACTTCCGACCATGCGGCCTTGACGGTCTCGTCGCGTCGCTGGAAATCGTTGTAGCCGCAACCGGCAAGCAACAGCACGATCACTGAAAGAAGTGCGGAACGAAACAGGTTCATGGCGTTTTCCGGTCTGGCCTGCAAGTCGATAGTGTCGCGCATTGCGGGCGCGACGCGGCTGCATCATTCAGCAACGGTTGGAATCGCGCCGACCGATGGCGGCCGGTCGATGCCCGGTCCGCCCGACCGCGCGGCAAGGTGACGCTTCCGCTGCCGGGACTTCATCACCAGATTGAGCGCTTCGACGCCGCCCGAGAACGCCATCGCGAAGTACAGGTAGGCGCGCGGAATCTCTATGTGCACGCCTTCCGCGACCAGGGCGGCGCCGACCAGGATCAGGAAAGTCAGCGCCAGCATCTTGATCGTCGGATGGCGGTCGATGAAATTGCCGATGACATTCGCCGCGAGCAGCATCACCGCAACCGACATCAGGATCGCAATCACCATGATTGGGATGTTGTTGACCATGCCGACCGCGGTGATGACCGAGTCGAGCGAGAACACGATGTCGATGATCGCGATCTGCACGATCACCATCCCGAAGGTCGACGCCGCGCGTCCACCCGGCGTGCCGTCGTTCTCTCCCCCCTCGACCGCCTCGTGGATCTCCATGGTCGATTTGACCAGCAGGAACAGGCCGCCGAGGATCAGCACGAGGTCACGGACCGCGATACCAATGCCGGCCACGACGAAGAGGGGTTCCGTCATGCGCGCCAGCGACGCGAGCGTCACCAGCAGCAGGATGCGCGTAATACACGCCAGCGCGATGCCGAAGCGGCGCGCGCGCGGACGCTGCGCCTGCGGCAACCGGCTGACCGCAATGGAGATGAAGACCAGATTGTCGACGCCCAGGACGATCTCGAGCGTGCTCAACGTCAGCAGCGCGATCCAGCCCTCGGCGGTGAAGATCCAGTCGAACAAGCGCGGATTACTCCAGGGTGACTACGAATACGGCCACAACAGCACCGACCACACGACGAGGACGTTCACCATGCAGGCGAACACCGCTGCTGAGCCCATGTCCTTGGCGCGGCCGGCGAGTTCATTGAATTCCGGAATGAGCTTGTCCACCAAGCACTCCAGGCCGGAATTGATGAGCTCCATCGCCAGCACCGGCAACAGCACGCCGAACAGGATGACCCTCTCCACAGGGTCCTCTCCCAACCAGAAGGCTAGCGGGGCGGCTATGACGAACAGGTAAACCTCGAGGCGGAACGAGCTTTCAGTGCGGAATGCGCCAACCAGTCCCTTGAGCGACCAGCGCGTTGCATTCCAGACGCCGAGCGGCCCGCGCGGAGCCAGTCCTGCCTTGCCGTCGGCCATCAGATGGTCGCGACTTCTACGCTTGCGATCGCGGCGGGCGCGCTCGGATGGGGAGCCTTGGGTACGTACGCGATATCCAGTTCGCGCACAGCCTTGACGTCGTCCAGGCGCCGCACTGGAGTCGTGTACGGCGCGCCCTTCATCCACTCGGGCTCGTGGGCGGATTTGTCGAGCAGCTCCGACATCACGTCGACGAAGCGATCGAGGGTAGCGAGGTCCTCGGTTTCGGTCGGCTCGATCAGGAGGCACTCAGGCACCAGCAACGGAAAATAATTGGTGGGTGCATGGATGCCGTAGTCGAGCAGCGACTTGGAAAAATCGAGCGCGGTGATGCCGTTGGCTTTCTTCTGCTTCGCCGCCGTGACGATGAATTCGTGACTGGCGCGGCGCGACGGCAAGGCCAGGTCGTAACCGACCTCGCGCAGACGCGCGGCGAGGTAGTTCGCATTGAGCGTGGCGTATTCGCCGACACGGCGCATGCCATCGCGGCCCAGCAGCCTTGCGTACACGTACGCGCGCAGCAGGACCCCGGCG
>JBKJSW010000238.1:0-2595 GCA_046595765.1 Ahniellaceae bacterium | reverse complement strand
CACCAGTGAGGAAGTCGCCGAGTTCGTTGCCCGTATCGAGAAGGAGACGGGCGCGCGCGATCTCGAATTCTCCGTGGAGCCAAAGATCGATGGGCTGGCGATCAGCCTGCGGTACGAGCATGGCCGACTCGTGCGTGCCGCGACTCGGGGCGACGGCGCCACCGGCGAGGACGTGACCGCCAACGCCAGCACGATCACGAGCATCCCGCAGCGACTTGGCGCCGGCGCTCCGGAACTCTTTGAGGTGCGCGGCGAGGCGTTCATGCCCAAAGCGGGATTCGAACGATTCAATGCCGTGGCGAGGGAGCGGGGCGAACGCACGCTTGCCAATCCACGCAACGGTGCGGCCGGCTCATTGCGCCAGCTCGACCCGGCCGTAACCGCTGCGCGCCCGCTGGCATTTTTCGCCTATGCGCTCGGCGAGAGCAGTCGCGACGTCCTGCAGACTTCGCACAGCGAGACGTTGTCGTGGTTGCGCAAGCTCGGTCTGCCGGTGAGTCCCGAAGTGGACGTTGCGACGGGCGTCGACGGATTGCTCGATTACTACCGGCGCATCGGCGCCGCACGTGACCGGCTGGATTACGAGATTGACGGTGTGGTCTACAAGCTCGACCGCGTCGAGCAGCAGCGCGCGATGGGTTTCGTGTCGCGCGCGCCGCGCTGGGCGCTGGCGCACAAATATCCCGCGCAGGAAGTCGCGACGCGCGTGCGGAGCATCGACGTTCAGGTGGGTCGCACCGGAGTGCTGACGCCTGTTGCAAGGCTCGAGCCGGTCGCGGTTGCCGGGGTGACAGTCACCAATGCCACCCTGCATAACGCCGAGCAGATCGAACGCCTCGACGTCCGCGTCGGCGATGAAGTCGTCGTCCGTCGTGCCGGCGACGTGATTCCCGAGGTGCTGCGCGTAATCGAGGGTCGACGCCCGCTCGATCCCGGGGGCCATCCCTTGCACGCCGCATTTCGCTTGCCGGCGCAGTGCCCCGAGTGCGGCTCGGCGGTGGCGCGCGAGGAAGGCGAGGTAGTCGCACGCTGTACGGGCGGTCTGTTCTGCGGCGCGCAGCGCAAGCAGGCCCTGCTGCATTTCGCGTCCCGCCGCGCCATGGACATCGAGGGTCTCGGAGACCGCTTCTGCGAGGCGCTGGTCGATTTCGAACTCGTGCAAAGCGTCGCGGATCTGTATCGACTGGGCGTGGCGGATTTTTCCGAGATGAAGCGGCGCGCCGACGAGCGCGACGACGCCGTGCCGGCAACCGTCAAGGCCGGCAGGATCGCAACGCGCTGGGCCGACAACCTTGTCGCTGCCATCGACCGCAGTCGCGCCACCACGCTCGAGCGCCTGCTCTTCGCCCTTGGCATTCGCGATGTCGGCGAATCGACCGCCAAGGCGCTGGCTCGACACTTTGGCTCGCTCGACGCCGTGCTGGGCGCAGACGAGGAAGCCCTGAAGTCCGTAGTGGACGTGGGCCCCGTGGTGGCAGGCCGGGTGGCGCGGTTCTTTGCCGAGCCGCACAACCGCGCGGTGATCGCCGACCTGCGCGCAGCGGGCGTGATGTGGAGTGAAGGTGCACCGCAGCGAGCGCTCGATGGCCCACTGGCCGGCCGCAGCGTGGTGCTGACCGGCGGGCTCGCAGCGCTGACGCGCGAGGAGGCCGGCGCAAGGCTCGAGTCGCTCGGTGCGCGCATGAGCGGCAGCGTGTCGAAGAAGACTTCGCTGGTGGTCGCCGGGGCGGCGGCAGGTTCGAAACTGGCGAAAGCGGAGGAGCTCGGCGTCGAGATCTGGAACGAAACGCAACTGCTCGCGTTTCTCGCCAGCCACGCGCCATGATGTGCGCTCCGATCCGCCCGACGGTCCCGCCATGGCAAGCATGAACGTGGAATGGCATCCGACCGCCAGTGCAGGCGCCTTGCGCGCGCGCGCGGCCCTCAATCGGCTTATTCGCGATTTCTTCGCACAGCGAAGCGTGCTCGAGGTGGAGACGCCCATGCTGTCGGCGGCGGCGAACAGCGATCCCAACATCGCCAGCATCGAGGCGCGCATGAGCGATGGGACGGCGCGCTGGTTGCGCACGTCTCCCGAATTCGCAATGAAGCGCCTGCTCGCCGCGGGCATCGGCGACTGCTACGAACTCGGTCGCGTGATGCGTGGTGGCGAGAGCGGCCGCCAGCACAACCACGAGTTCACGATGCTCGAGTGGTATCGGGTTGGATGGGACCACCATCGCCTGATGGACGAGACGACCGAGCTGGTGCAGCGCGCGCTGGCATCGGTGCGCAGGCGCGCGATCGTCCGGGAGACCAGTTATCGGCAGCTTTACCTTGACTATCTCGGCATCGATCCGCTGCTGGCCGAAGAAGACGCGCTGCGCGCTCCCCTGGTCGTATACGGGATCGACCCGCAGGGCCTGACCCGCGACGACTGGCTGGACCTCCTGATGACGCACCTGATCCAGCCCACCTTCGAGCGCAATCGCCTGCTGCTGGTGTACGACTATCCGGCGAGCCAGTGTGCGCTGGCGCGCGTTCGTGACGACGTTCCACCGGTTGCGGAGCGCTTCGAGCTGTACCTCGGGCAGCTCGAGCTCGCCAACGGCTATC
>JBKJSW010000171.1:0-4584 GCA_046595765.1 Ahniellaceae bacterium | reverse complement strand
ATGCAGATCGCGATTCGCGAAGGCTGCAGCGATATGCGCGACAGCCGTGGCTACATTGTCGGTTTCGTCGAACCCAGCCAATTCGACGCAGACCCCATGAAAATCAAGACGGTCGCTGCCGAACTGCGCAGCAACCCGGCCGTGGGCGCCGAACTGCGCTACCAGTACAGCTTTGCCGTCAGTGCAAGCCTGAATATCGATAGCGTGAGAACCGGAACGCAGAGGGCCCTGGCGGCGCTTCAAAAGGAACTTGCGCCATGATCCTCCACCGGGCCATCGCCAATCTCCGACGCCGTGACTGGGCATCAGTTGTCATCGAACTGCTGGTTGTCGTCATCGGCGTGTTCATCGGCCTGCAGGTGGACAACTGGAACCAGGCGCGCCACGACACGGCGCACGCGCGCGAAAATCTTCAGCGCATTGCAGCCGACCTGGCCACTGACCAGACCGCCTTGCAGCGGCGGGTCGTTTTCTGGCGACAGGTGGTTGACTACGGGCACGGCGCCATCCGTTATGCCGAAACCGGGCATCTGGTGGAGGGGTCGGCCTGGAAGACGCTGTTGTCCTTCTACCAGGCCAGCCAGCTGTTCCCGTATGTGCCGGCGGATACGACCTACCAGGAGCTGCGCAGTGCCGGCGAACTTGGGTTGTTTGCGGATCCGGATCTGCGCACGGCGCTCGCCGACTATTACGTCAACGGCGCCGGCTATGCCGCCAATTTCCTGTTCCGGCTGGAGCCCGAGTATCGCAAGCTGGTGCGCGGCCACACCCCCACGATTGCATCCGCACAAGTGTGGGCGCACTGCCATCAGACCCCCGCTCCAGACCACCAGCTCCTGATCGACTGCGACTCGCCGATGTCAGAGGCCGCAGCGCAGACCGTGCTCGATGGTTATCTTGCCGACCCACGCCTGTTGCCGGAACTGCGTTTCTGGATCACCAACCTTGAAGTCATGACCAACCTGGTCAGCCAGCACCAGGTGGCGGCGCGCGCATTGTCCGAACGTTTGCACAAGGAATTCGGCGCATGAGCCTCATCGCTGAACTCAAGCGCCGCAACGTCATCCGCATGGCTGGGCTGTACCTCGTCGGCGCGTGGCTGCTCACGCAGGTGGCGTCAACGCTGTTGCCGGTATTCGAGGCCCCGGGCTGGGTGATGAAAGTGCTGGTCGGCATGTTGGCCAGCGGGTTCCTGGTCGCGCTGGGATTCTCGTGGGTGTTCGAACTGACGCCCGACGGACTCAAACGCGACGCGGACGTTGCGCCGGACCAGTCCATCGCACCGCAGACCGCGCGCAAGATGGAACGATTGCTGCTGGTCCTGCTGGGGATTGCGCTGGCGTATTTCGCGTTCGACAAATTCATGCTTGCACCGAAGCGCGACGCATCGCTGATGGCCAGCACCTCGGCAGCTACCAGGGCTGCAGCCGACAGGGCAGCTGCCACACCGGGCAAAAAGCCAGCCGTCACCGACAAATCGATCGCGGTCCTGGCTTTCGAGAACATGAGTTCCGACAAGGACAACGAGTATTTTTCCGACGGCATCGCCGAGGAAATCCTGAATTCGCTGTCGAAAGTCGAGGACTTGCGAGTGGCGGGCCGTACTTCCTCGTTTTCGTTCAAGGGCAGGCACGTCGACCTGCGCGAGATTGGCACGACCCTCGGTGTCGCCCATGTGCTGGAGGGCTCGGTTCGCAAGCAGGGCGACAAGGTGCGCATCACGGCGCAGCTCATCCGCAGTGCCGACGGCATACACCTCTGGTCCGAAACCTACGACGGTACGCTCGACGACGTATTCGCGCTGCAGGAGAAGATCGCGCGCGCGATCACCCGCGAACTCAAGGTCGTGTTAAGCGGTGAACAGGCGACCCGACTGGTCAATGCCGGCACCGAGAACACCGATGCGTACGCGCTGTACCTCCAGGCTTCCGCGATCTTCAACAACCGCAACGGTGCGCGCTATCACGACGCGATAGCCGCACTGGGCAAAGCCACCACACTCGACCCGTCTTACGCGCGCGCATACGCACGACTCGCCTCCCTTTATGTGGTGCTGCCGAATTACGCGGAAGTGGATGTGATTGCTGTGCAGGAAGAGTTGCTGCGATACGCGCGCAAGGCCAGCGAACTCGACCCGACCCTGGCCGAGCCTTACGCTGCGATCGGTTTTTCCTACGGCAAATTCGCCCGGCGACTGGTCGATCAACGCAAGGCTTTCGACCGTGCACTGGAGCTAGACCCCGACGACGCCACGGCCAACTTCTGGTTCGGATTGAGTCTCATAAAGGCCGGTTATCGAGAGCGCGGACTGGCACTCATCGACCGCGCGCTGGTCAACGATCCGATGCTGCCCAATGCGCTGCGCTGGCGCGGCATCCTGTATTTCTATGCTGGAGACATCGACCGCGCGGAACAGTTTCTCGATCGCGCCCGCGACGCGGGTCTCACGTTCGCCGACTATAGCCTTGCGGAAATTGTCGATTCGCGCGGCAATAAATCAGAGGCTCTCAAGCTTGCGATCAAGGGCTCTGAAGCCTTCTTCAGCAGGCTTTCGGTCCCGGAGAGAATCGTCCTTGCCGAGGGCCTGTACGCCGATGCCGCGGCGCGCGAGCGGGCACTGGCGTTTGTGGAAACCTACCTTGCCCAGCCCCACAAATCCCTCTACGGCCAGTTCCTGGCGCTGCTGGTCAGGCTGAACGAGCCGGCCCGCGCCCTCGCCGTGGTCCGCACGACACAGACGAGTGATACGACAGACTTTTTCGTGCAGCTCTGGAGCCCGCAGGGCCGGCCCGTGCGGCTGCTGCCCGGGTTCAACGATTTCCTCGGAGAATTCGGCTTCATCGAACTCTGGGACGAGTACGGCGCACCCGATCTGTGCCGGAAGAATGCCAAGGGCGAATACGTCTGTGACTAATCTCTTCGCGGAACTTCGCCGCCGCAACGTCATCCGCATGGCGGGGCTGTACCTGGTCGGTGCGTGGCTGGTCGTGCAGGTGGTCAGCACGGTGCTGCCGGCGTTCGAGTTGCCGCTATGGATACTGCGGGCCGTCATCCTGCTGCTCGCCATCGGCTTCGTGCCCGCGCTCATGTTCGCGTGGGTTTTCGAGTTGACGCCGCAGGGTTTGAAGCGCGATGCGGAGATGTCGGCGCGGACGTCGATCGCGCCACGGGCTGCGCAACGCATGGACCGTGTGCTGCTGGTGGTCGCCGCGCTCGCGATCGGCTACTTCGCGGTCGACAAATTCGTGCTCGCGCCGCGCCACGTCGCGTCGACGACCGCCACCCTGCCGGCGCCGCAGCCCGTGTCGAGGCCCGCCATCACGCCATCCGGTGCCGATCCACACTCCATCGCCGTGCTGCCCTTCGCGAGCATGTCGACCGGCGCCGAAAACGGATTCTTCGCCGACGGACTGTCCGAGGAGATACTCAACTCGCTCGCGCGGATCGACGGAATGCAGGTGGTGGGGCGCACGTCGTCCTTCCAGTTCAAGGGCAAGGACGAGGATCTGCGCGAGATCGGCCGCAAGCTGGCGGTCGCGAATGTGCTGGAAGGCAGCGTCCGCCGCGAAGGCGACCGCGCGCGCATCACGGCCCAGCTGATCCGCGCTTCCGACGGCATCCACCTGTGGTCGAACACGTACGATCGCGCGCTCGATGACACGCTCGCGGTGCAGCTCGACATTGCCGAGCAGGTGGCCGCAGCGCTTGAGGTCCTGCTCGACGACCGGCAGCGCGCACGCATGGCGCAGGACGGCATCAGGAACGTCGACGCCTTCATCGCCTATCAAAAAGGCGTGAAGCTGTACGAGGATGCGCACGACACCGAGCGCAGTAAGGACGCCATCGACGACCTGCGACTGGCCAACCTCGAATTCGACACGGCCGCAGCCCTCGAGCCGGGGTATGCCCAAGCGCACTTCATGGCCGCGGACCGCTACAACCACATCCTGCTGGCGGACGACCGCCCGCACGCCGAGCGACTGGACGCGCAACGACAGGCGATGCGCTACTACGGCCTTGTCGCCGAGCACACCAGCGATCCACAGCTGCGCCTGCTCGCACTGGTGGAGCGGCAGATGGTCAGCGACGACTGGCGCGGTCTAGCAGACCAGATCGGCGCGGCACTGAAGCATCCCGGATGCCGTAATCCTGACTGGCTGCCGGTCTTTGCGAGCGCCTTCGGTTTCACGGATCCGATCGAGGATCTCGGACGCCGCACCAGCGAGTGCGATCCGTTGAATCGCATCAATTTCACCAGCCGGATCCGCGCCGCGCTCGCAGGCGGGCAGGGGCGACAGGCGCTCGACATCATCGCGGCGTTCGAACAGTCGCGCGGCGGCGTGCCGATGCAAAGCCTGGTGCGGGTGCAGGCGCTGTTGATGCTCGGCCAGCTGGACGAGGCGCGAGCGACGCTCGCCGCGATCACCACCCTGGACGAATCGCGGTTCAAGGCGGAGGCGTTCGTCGGCGTCGCTGCGGGCGAGTTCAACCAGCGCTTGCGCGCGCGGCTTGGGGCCTTCGATCGCAGCCATTCGATCTTCCATTTCTGGGGCAGCGCGGATGCGATCGCCGCAGCGCTGTCGG
>JBKJSW010000401.1:0-3137 GCA_046595765.1 Ahniellaceae bacterium | reverse complement strand
CGCCGCCGCCTTGACCGCGGTCAGGAGCGGGTTGGCGAAGCCGAAGAACAGCGCGATCGCGAGACCGATGATGAACGCGGCGTCGATGAGGCCGGCGAGCAGGAACATGCGCGCCTGCAACATCGGCACGAGTTCCGGCTGGCGAGCCGCGGATTCCAGGAACTTGGAACCCATGATGCCGATGCCGATACAGGCACCGAGTGCACCCAGGCCGATCATGAGGCCGGCGGCGATGGCGGTGTAGGCCTGGACCATGGCGATGAATTCTTGCATGACGCTTCTCCTCAGCAATTAAGACGAAAGACTACGAAACAGTTGGAAGCCCGGCGATCAGTGATGCTCGTGCGCCATCGCGAGGTACACGACGGTCAGCACCATGAAAATGAAAGCCTGCAGCAGGATGATCAGGATGTGGAAAATGGCCCAGGCGAAGTTGAACGCGACGCCGAAGGCGAACGTGTACCAGCTGACCGCGAGGCCCGCGATCAGCATGAAGACGATCTCGCCGCCGTACATGTTGCCGAACAGTCGCATGGCGAGCGAGATCGGCTTGGACAGGTACTCAACCACGTTGAGCCCGAAGTTCGGCAGCGCGAGCGCGGCCTTGGCACCGGCGCTGTCGGCATGGAACGGCGCGGTGAACAACTCGCGGGTGAAGCCCCAGCCGCTCTTGGCCTTGATCGAATAGAAAATCGTCAGCAGGAACACGACGGTGGACATGGCGAAGGTGGTGTTGAGGTCGGCGGTCGGAACGACGCGCAGATAGGTGTGGTGCGCGGCCTCCTCGCCGGCGAAGGTCTGCACGAGCCAGCCCGGCAGGTCGAGCGGCAGCAGGTCCATGGCGTTCATGAAGAACACCCACATGAAGATCGTGAGTGCCAGCGGTGCGATGAAGCGACGATCGCCGTGGAACACGTCCTTGACCTGCGTGTCGACGAACTCGACCACGATCTCGACGAACGCCTGCATCTTGCCAGGCACTCCCGCCGTGGCCTTGCGTGCCTGCGACCAGAACCACAGGCAGAACAGCGCACCCAGGATCAGCGACACCAGCCAGGTGTCGTAATGCACGACCGCTGTGCCGACGTCACCGACATTGTGGGTCAGGTGATGCTGGATGTACCCGGTGAGGCCGCCGGATGCCGATTCGCTCGCCACTTATCGCTCCACTTTCGCTTGCAGCCCTAACCCAGAGAGTTGTATCAACAGCGCCACCATCAAGCCACTTGCGACAGCCAGTGGCGGCAGTCCCGCCCATCCGATCGCGAACCCGAGTCCGGCAGCGATCGTCAACCAACGCGCGAGCGAACCCACGATCAACCCGGTGAATGCGCGCGCCGCGGAAACCGCGCTGCCCCCGAACATTCCGCGCCCCAGCAACCAGGTGCCGAGCGCCACGACCAATCCCCCGACCAGTGCTCCCAACGATTCACGCGGACCGCGGAGCAGCCACGGCACTGCGACCAGGATCGCTGCCAGTGCCTGCAATCCGCTCAGGCGTCGCGCCAGCCGTTGGCCTTGCGCGTGCGGGTTGCGGACGGAATCGGTGGGTGCCGCGGAAAACATCGGTAATCGCCTGGCGCGGCAGGCGCCGGCAAAGCCGCGAGATTCTAGCGGCGTGGGCGCCACGCGGCAACGCCAAATTGACGGCGCAAATCGCGCGGGCGGTGCCGTGCGCGATTCCGGGGACGCTTGAACCGTGCGGAACTAGGGTCCGGGCACGACCGCGAAGCGACATATCGTGTCCCAACTCGAGGTGAGTTGGGCGGTGGAATAGGTATGTCCCTGGCCCGAGATGCCGCGCACCCAGAGATCGGAACCGATCTGCCATCCCGCGTCGCGGAAACGGCCCTCGTCGGCGCTGATCTCGCTGATCGGAACAACCCCGTCGCCAATGCCGCTGGAGAGATCGAGCGGGACATGGCGCGGCACGGCGGCGAGGTAGGCCGGGCAGGTGGCCGCATCGCAGGCGTAACCGCGGAGAACCCCGGCCGCGATCGCGTAGGCGGCATATACATCGGAGCGCTGCAGCACCACCCCGTGGCCGAAATGCCCGCCCGCCGAGAAGCCCCACAGGTATTGACGTGTGGGATCGATCCGGAATTCGTCGACAATGCTGGCCTGCAGCAGCTGCAGGTAGGGCAGGTCTGCGGGTGGGCTCCAGCTTCCGGAAGTCGAGGAACCGATGGGCACGACGACCACCATGCCGCGCGTGCGTGCGATTTCCTGCCAGGTCTGTGCGATCGCCTGGGCGTTGGTCACCGCGCCCGCCGGCGTACCGCCGGTCCCGTGCAAGGCCATCAGCAATGGGTATTGCCGATCCGACTGGTAGCCACTCGGCACCACGAGAAAATAGTTCCGGCCCGCGAAGGTACGCGCCAGCAGTCCCTTCTCGACGTCTTCGGTTTCGCCGAACCCATGTCCGAACAGGCGGTCGGTGCGGCATTCCGCAGGATCGACGCCAATCGTCTGCGCAGCCATGGCGTGACCGGTGACAAACGTAGAGGCGCAGGCGAGAAAGGCCAGGAACACGTTTTTGCTCATGTCCGCAGTGTCGCGGGATGCAGTGGAATCGCGCCTAAACGCGGCATACTGGCTTTCCACGTCCTTGCAGCAGTTCTCACATGACGATCGCTTTCTGGTGCGTGCTGGTGGCTGGAGTCCTGCCTTATCTCCTCACGGGCTACGCAAAAAGTTCGGCCCGGGGCTACGACAACCGGGCGCCGCGGGATTGGCAATCGCGGCTCGAAGGCCGGGCCGCGCGCGCGCACTGGGCACATCTGAACGGGTTCGAGGCGTTTCCGTTATTTGCCGCGGCGGTGATCATCGCGCACCTCGCCCATGCGGAGCAGGCGAAGATCGACCTGCTCGCGCTGGCATTCATCGCTGCGCGCATCGTCTACAGCGTGCTCTACGTGGCCGGAATCGCGCGCCTGCGCAGCGTGGTCTGGGCGCTGGGATTCGCTGCCTGCATCGCGATGTTCGTCTTCGCCGCCTGACCACGCACAAAAAAACCCGCCGGATTGCGCCGGCGGGCTTGTAGCAATTGCGATCGGTCGGATCGACCGGACGCGTTTTCCTGAAAAACAGGTCGAGGCTTAGCGAGCCTTCTTGGTGCTGTTGGTGGCGTCCTTCAC